>CAYTDR010000301.1:0-7787 GCA_964436185.1 uncultured Candidatus Obscuribacterales bacterium
GGTCATAAATACCACGCGCATGATTTCTTTCCTCTGCTGGCTGAGACTCCGCACCACATTTTGCACCTCAATCCAGCCGTTTTCTTCACGTCGATAATTTGCCTTGCGCTTCTCTTCTTGATTCCCAAGCTCAAATCGAAACATATTCGTGTTATACCCCCGCATATTTTCGTCGTCATGGCTGGTATCGCAATGGGACAGGCTTTCAGTCTGGACAGTCGGTTTCTAGTGGAGATACCAGCCAACCCTCTCCAACACGGATTCGTCATGCCTGACTTCGCAGGTTTGTTCGCTGATGCGACTTTGATTCCTACGATCATTTTCTCAGTGCTTGCCCTCACCTTCGTTGATGGAACCGAGTCGCTGGCTACCATTCATGCGGTTGATCAGCTAGATCCGTTCAACAGAAAGTCCAATCCGCATAGAACTTTGTTTGCCATGGGAGTATCAAACATATGCTCAGGACTGATCGGTGGACTTACCATCATTCCTGGTATCATCAAAAGCACCACCTGCATAGTCTCCGGCGGCAGAACTGGCTGGGTCAATTTCTACAATGCGTTGTTCATAACAGCGTTCTTGTTAGTGTTCCATGACATGATCAGGCTTATTCCAATTGCTGCTCTGTCGGCTGTTCTAGTGCACATCGGATATAAACTGGCTGGTCCTCCGCAATGGCAGAAGATGATCGATCTCGGCACCGAGCAGCTACTTATCTTCACTACTACAGTGCTCGTAACTGTGTGCAGCGATCTGCTCGTTGGCATCGCCTGCGGTATCTTGATGAAAGTTTTGATTCTCATGCATTACTCTCTGAAGGCGACGTGGGAATCCGGATCAAATAAGCTTGCATTGATGGGCACCTGTTTTCGTCAACTGTTCTCCAACCCGCTCGAGAAAATGGAAAACGTGGACGGAGAGACCCTGGTCCACTTCTCCGGACCGCTGACTTGCTTCAACAACCTGTCCGTACGACGCGTGATCGAGGACGCGTTCAAGCATTCCTCAAACGTGCGCATCGTCATCAGCTCGAAAGTGGTAGATCACAGCACCACCGTCTATTTGAAACAGGTGAGCGAAGAGAGTAATCGACGCGGGACCTTCACATTTGCAATTGAGGGACTGGACAAACTTCTCTGTTGTTCTCATCATAAAGACGCCTTCCGGTACAAACACAGCTGATTGCGATAGGACTAAAACAACGACGTCATTTATCGGAAAGTAACGACGGATGCAGACCCCCGAGCATGGAAATTTTGAAGGGCAAAAAGCACTCCGAAAACCTACCTGGTGGTATTCTGCAATTAGGTTGTATGAAATCGTACGTCCCATCTCCATAATCTGCGGGACATTTTTGGAGACTGGGTTTATGAGCGGATCCCGCTAGCGAAGGTATTCGGGGTAATGGCAAAAATTCTGCTGGTGGAAGACGAGTCAGATCTTGCTCGATTGGTTCAGAACTGGTTAACCAGAGACCATCATCTGGTTGAGATAGCCACCGATGGTTCCTCTGCTCTCGATCGTCTCAAGGTCTCCAACTATGACTTGATCATTCTCGATGTGATGCTGCCAGGCATCTCCGGCGTTGATGTCTGTCGAGATTTTCGTCAGGCAAGAGGAACCACCCCTGTCATCATTATTACTGCCCGAGCATCACTTGCCGACAAGGAGCAGGGATTCCTCGCCGGTGCGGATGATTATCTGACCAAACCTTTTCACCTCAAAGAACTCGAGTTTCGGGTCAACGCCTTGATTCGTCGAGGCAATGTTCCTCCTTCTAACATATTCCGTATAGGCGAAATAACCATTGATACCGATGAGCATCAGGTGCTGAAAGAAGGCAAAGAAGTGAGACTTTTGCCCAAGGAGTTTCGCTTGCTTGAATTTCTTGTGCGGCACCCAAACAGAGTTTTCAGCTCCGAGGATCTTCTCGAGAATGTCTGGGAGTCTGATACTTCCGCGCATAACGACACTGTCCGAGGTCATATAACAAGGCTTAGAAAGAAGCTGGACAGCGATGGAAAACCGTCGATAATTGCAACAGTATACGGAGTCGGATACAAGCTGCAAAGTGAAGATCGTCAATAAAATTAGGGTTCGGCTGGCCCTATGGTTCGTCTCAACCGTAATGCTTCTCTATGTCGCCGGTGCCGTTTGCTCATTGGTGGTATTCCAAACTGGATTGACAAGGTCGGTGGACGTCAGTCTGGAAGACCTGATCGCGGAGATTAAACCGAGCATCGAGAGTACTCATAACACTCCCTCGCTGGATAGCTGGGCTCGGCAGGCAACCGCAAAAGGCACTCTCATTCTCGCCACGGTGCAGCTTTACGATTCCGGAGGTCGATTCATTGAGGAGTACGGACCACCCGGGGTTCGCAAACTCTATAATGGAAACCTTCATCGATCCTCGAACGGAATCATCGAAAGCATGCGTTCGATGTACGCGGAGATTGGTAAGACTGGTTACCTGCAACTCCAGGTATCCATGAATGCTCATGATGAGGCAGTTAATCAGTTCGGTCTAGCGGTGCTCGTTATCGCCCCTCTGCTGGCCGCTGGTGTTGGTGTGAGCGCATATCTGTTTTCCGGCAAGGCTGTTGAGCCTATTGAGCGAACCAACCTTCTGTTGCGAAGATTTGTCACTGATGCAGGCCATGAGCTTAAGACGCCGGTGGCGATTATCGAGGCGTGTCTGCAGACGCTAGCTGATCCCTCCAAACTTGGAGACATGTCGGAAGAAGTTTTCGACATGCTTCAACGAGCAAGCGATCGCTTGCAACACCTGGCGAGGGACTTAGTTGTGCTTGCTCGAGTAGAAGACCCGGAGTCGGAGTTTAGCCGCACAAGTTTAAAGCTTCGAGATGTAATCGAGTCAGTAGTTGCAGAGTTGAGCTCAGCGGCTGCTAGCCGTTCTATAGATGTAAGCTTGCGAAGCTTCCCTGATGTTTCGATCGAAGCTCATGAGGAATCAATACATGAGATATTGAACAACTTGATCGACAATGCCATCAAATATTCCGAGAACAATCAGGAAGTGACAATATCAGGCAGCAAGACGGATCAGTGGGTCACCATCAGCGTTTCCGACTCAGGGGTGGGGATCGAAACAGATGAACTCTCACATATATTCGATCGCTTTTACCGTGTCGACAAATCACGATCGCGTGAAGTCGGCGGCTCCGGGCTGGGCTTGTCCATAGTGAAAGCCGCCGTGGACAGGCATGGCGGCAGAATTTCAGTCGATAGTAAACCGGGAAAGGGATCGACATTTACTGTCACTCTACCGCTTTAATGAATTTTTGTTGGCTACCTGTATCAGCCCGGCTGGCGATTGGTTCTTGGCGGATTTCGATGTGATGGAGGAAAACACGTACTGTTACAAGGCACTATCAGTAATGCTGAATACAAATTCAGCATTGTTACCATCGTGCGATCGGATTGATTGTTCTCCATCGTCCGAGTGCCGGGAACGCACTGATTATCGACAATTTGCCTTTTCTCTGTGCCGCGAAATTACCGATGTGATGGTAGAAAGTACGTACTGTTACAAGGCACTATTGGTAATGCTAAATACAAATTCAACCTTGTTACCAACTTGTGATCGAGACCGATTTATTGTTAGCACATCAATCGTGTTGTTATCGCTGAAAAGAGTCTATGTATCAGGGTTTATAGACAAATTTATGGCTCACGATTTTGTCGGACTGATATTCAAAACATCAGATTTGTTATCAATTAGTGATCGCCGATTCCATCTATTCTTCACAATCTGTTATTGATCACAGGTTCATCACACCTTGCTGTTAACGTTGAATTGTTAGATTGGGTAAGGTTTTTGAACCCTCGAAGAACAACTTCGCTCTGGTGATGTGTCATCTGTCACCGGCCCAGCTTGTGCCTGGATTCAAAATGCGCAAAGGTAACTAGAAATGGTATCAACCGTATTGACAAGAACAGTTCCGGAAGAGTCAGTCACAGAAGCATCTATTGAAGACTTTAATTCAGAGACCCCGCCGCAGAATGGATTAGCCGGACTGAGGCATTGGCGACAGGACATTTTGGCAGGATTTATCGTCGCCCTGGTTTCCATTCCGCTTTCTCTTGGTATTGCGCTAGCCTCAGGAGCACCACCTATATGTGGATTGACTTCCGAGATCATCGCTGGTCTCATCGTTCCTTTTATCGGTGGTTCGTTTGTATCCATCAGTGGTCCGGCTGCCGGTCTGGCACCGATTCTCTATTCATCTATTGCGGCTCTCGGCAAGGGCGACATGGTGACCGGATACAGAATGGTGACTGCCGTAATTATGGTGGCAGGTTTGACTCAGATCGTCCTTACCCAGTTTAAGGCCGCTAAGTATAGCTATCTCATTCCCAGAGCCGCTGTCCAGGGAATGCTTGCTGCCATTGGTTTTCTCATCTTGGGTAAACAGATACCGAATTTCATCGGTCATAAGTATCAGGCTCATGAGTTCTTCGGTGTTCTAGCAGAAACACCTTCTCACATTATGAACCTTCATCCTGGTGTTCTCTTCACATCCGTTGTCTGTTTGACAATTCTGTTCGTCCTACCCAAACTCAGATCGAAATTTATACGTGTTATTCCGGCGCACATCGTAGTAGTGCTTGCAGGCATCGGGCTCGCTAAGTTCTTCCAACTGGATCCGAAATTCCTTGTCGAGATTCCTGCTAATCCTATTGAGCACGGAATCGTTGTGCCTGATTTCGCTTCCCTGTTTGCTGATCCGACAGTCCTTCCCACAATTATAATCGCTGTATTGGCGCTTACTTTCGTGGACGGAACCGAATCGCTTGCCACCATACATGCAGTCGATCAGATTGACCCGTACAACAGAAAATCGAATCCGCACAAGACATTATTTGCAATGGGCATCTCAAATGTTTGCTCAGGTCTCATCGGAGGATTGACTATCATCCCCGGTATCATCAAAAGCACTACCTGCATCGTCTCGGGTGGAAGAACAGCCTGGGTCAACATGTACAACGCTCTTTTCATTCTTGCCTTTCTCCTCTTCTTTCATGATGTAATCGGACTGATTCCCATTGCCGCACTATCAGCGGTACTGGTCCACATCGCCTACAAACTGGCTGGCCCGCATACATGGCAGAAGCAGATAGATTTGGGACCGGAGCAGCTTCTCATCTTCAGTTCAACCGTACTGGTAACCGTCTGCTCGGACCTGCTCTTGGGTATTGCCAGTGGTATCGTTATGAAGGTGCTCATTCTTCTGTACTACTCACTGAGAGCAAGTACCGACCCAGGTCTCTTCAGAAAAATACCCTCGTGCTTGCGTCGGCTCTTTGTCAGTCCGATCGATCGAGTTGAGATAGTGGGGTTGGAGACACACATCTACTTCTCCGGACCGCTTACCTGCTTCAACAATCTGCCTGTGCGTGCAGCACTCGAGGATGCATTCAAGAAATCATGCTCGGTAAGATTGATTCTTCTGCCGCAAGTTGGTGTCGTGGATCACAGCAGCGCTATGTATTTGAAGCAAGTAGCAGATGAGACGAAAAGGCTAGCCAATTTCAAGTGCTCAGTGGTTGGGCTCGAAGCTTTGTATCGAGCGTCACGGCACAATGATGCATTCCGCTATAGAAACGCCTTTTCCAGCAGGTAACTCTTTTCCACTGTCAGGGATCCTATACAAACAGAATGGTTCGGAGACGACCATTCTGTCTTGTTTTTTGAGGAGATGATTTGCACAGTGCAGCCGCAGCAACACTGGAACGTGGTTGCAGAGCGAGCGTCCTACCGAGTGGAACTGGGCGCCTGGCGATCCAATGTTATCTATCAATTTCTGTCAGGACGGGAGCTCCTGATTTTCGGAACTGGCCGCCTAGACACATCCCTCCATAACAAAGAGATCAGGACGGCTTCGGCTCCGAGGGCAAAGAGACAACCACCTGCGTCCCAGCATCCATCTCACTCGAGATGTTGATCTCTCCATCGTGCGCCTCAACTATCGCGCGAACAATTGAGAGCCCCAGACCGGAACCTCCTGTGGCTCGAGAACGCGATTCCTCTGCGCGAAAGAACCGATCAAAAACCTTCGGCAGCGCTTCTGAGCTGATTCCAATGCCAGTATCAGATATGGTGAGAATCAAGTAATGGGCAGTCAATCGCAGCTCGACTTGAACCCTCCCCTCCGGCTTATTGTAGTTGAGAGCATTATTGAGCAAATTGACTATCATTTGCTGCAGTTGAGAAGGATTCCCTCGCGTCCAGGCAGGAATAAAGCTGCCGGCCTGCAGGTCGACTTTCTTTTCGTCGAACAGTGGTCGCACATGTTCTACTGTCTCGGACAACAACTTGTCGAACGCAACCAATCGGGAACTCTGCTGCGCTTTGGCATCCGCCTCCAGCTTGGCGAGCAACATCATGTCGTCCACCAGCGATCTCATTCGATTGATAGCGAGCGACAGGACCGCCAATTTCTCGGCGACATGAGCCGGATCGCTGTGATTACGTCCGAGGTTGTCCAGCACTGCCTGGGCAACTGAAAGAGGGGTGTTCAACTCATGACCGGCGTTGATCATGAATTCACGAAGTATAGAGAACGCCTGCTCGATCGGCTTGGTTACCATTGACGTGAAGAAGTATCCGGCACAGGCAAGCAAGAGACAGAGTGCAGGCGCAGTCAGCAACAACATGAGGAGACGTTCTTTTTCTGCCCGCTCACGCTGGTCGGTGGGTAGCTGAACTTGCAGAAAACCAACCGTCGAACCGTTATAGAAAAGCGCGCGGGCTCTGCTTCTCAGGTGATGTTCAGACAAAGGCACTTCTATGGTATGGCGGTATAGCTTCGCCACTCCTTGCGCGCCTGACTGGTGCACGAGCACACCGTTTTCGTCGAACAGTTGAATCGAGGCGAGCATGCGAATCGGTTTAATGGAGAGAGGCGACGACGAGTGAACATAGGCCAGGCGACTCTCGTCATAGTGCACATTGGGAAGATTCTCCACAATCAGCTCATTGAGCTCGAAGTCGATGGCATGCGTGAGCTGATGGTGCAACAGAATTCCGGTGAAAACCGTTGTCAGGATATAAGCAACCGAGGAGAGTAAAACGAACCATACAGTAAGCCGAATTCGCAGGCTTTTGAACATCAGTCGGTTTGAACCTTATAGCCTAGTCCATGAATGGTTGTGATTATAGACGGTTTACCGGGTGTATCAAGCTTCTTGCGAATGGATTTGATATAGGAACGAAGTGTTTCAGCCGTCGTTTGCGTGTATGATTCCCAGACGCGCTGAATAAGAGCCTCGGCGCTGAATGCCACGTTGGGGTGGCGGAACAGAAACTCGATGAGATTAAACTCTCGAGGCTCAAGGTGAACTTGTTGACCTGCACGTGTAACTGTTCTCGCCTTGGGATCGAGAACGATGTCACCGACTTGCAGCAAAGTCACTGCGGATGAGACAATTTCGCGACGCAATAGAGAGCGAATCCTGGCACTCAGCTCTTTCATATGGAAAGGTTTGGTAAGATAGTCGTCAGCGCCTGCATCGAGCCCAATCTCTTTGCACTCGAGAGAAGAACGAGCAGTCAACATCAGTATTGGAGTTTGCCCACCAGCTTCACGAAATTTCCGGCATATCTCCGGCCCGCTTGCCTTTGGCAGCATCCAGTCGAGGATCACTACATCATATTTGTAGTGCGTAAGACTGTTCTCTGCGCTGGCACCATCTCCGACAATCTCAACCACGTATTGCTCGTATTGAAGCCATTCTCGAATCTCGTTGGCCAGCAGAGGTTCATC
>CAYTDR010000301.1:7797-8331 GCA_964436185.1 uncultured Candidatus Obscuribacterales bacterium
CGCGGCAAATGTTCGGGTGCCGGCAGCGCATATTCAACGATGAGAATTTTGGTCATGGGTCGCCTTATCAGTAACCAAACACCAAGTATTGATTGATTCTACACCTAGTAATCGTTTAGCCCCGCCTATTTTATATTTGGAACATGGGGATTGTGTGGGGGACCTCAACGGTCGAGTGCGTGGGTGCTTGGCAGTTCGCAATGATGCCAAGTCATTTCGGAGTAACGAGGAGCGCATTCTCCGACTTGTTTTTTCCTGACTTGGTCGAAGTCGTCGCTCCCTTGGGATCTTTCTTCGTCAAGTTACACTGATCGTGTTCAATCAATTCACGAAACTTCGGATCGCCCTTATCGCCCTGGAGGTCGAATGCAGCCAGGGCTTTCTTGTAAAAGAACGACGCCATCACGACATCATCGTCCGCTTCCGCCTCCTTCGCCTGCAAATAAAAATTGTAGGCTCTGCTGTCTGCTTTCACGTTGATTTCGGCATGAAGCTTGACATTTCCCTTTCCTGGTCCCTTCTCGCCAGTATTGC
>CAYTDR010000302.1:0-8321 GCA_964436185.1 uncultured Candidatus Obscuribacterales bacterium
TTGCTGCTGGCGTCGCGGCTGCTGCACCCGCAGCTGGAGCTGGTTTTGCTGCTGCTGCACCCGCTGCTGGAGCCGGTTTCGCTGCTGCGCCCGCTGCCGCTGCACCCGCGGCTGGAGCCGGTTTCGCCGCTGCTTTGGGCTTGGGCTTCGGCATTTCCTTCTCTTCGAAGTAATAGGCCGATTCCTGCTGAGTGAGAGTCAGGCGTCGAATATCGTAAATCAACAATTCGCGGCTGTAGTCTGCCATCTCGGCATCTTTAGTATTGATGATGCAGTTGGTCGGGCAGACCTCTGTGCACAGACCGCAGAACATGCAAAGACCGTGGTCGATCTTAAAATCAATCAGCTCGAGCTTGTTGGTTTGCGGGCTCTTGTGTGCCGTGATCTCGATGCATTTGTCAGGACATACCCTCTCGCACTGACGGCAAGAGATGCACAGGTGTTCGCCCGTGTCCGGATTGACTGTCAAAGCCAATCTTCCCTTGAAATGGGCAGGCAGAGTCATGTTTCTTTCCGGATACTCTTGCGTCGTGGGCTCTCGGAAAGTGTGCATGAAGACTGTCGCTAGACCTTCACGAATTCTCGCGAAGGCATTGAAACTTTGACCGATCAACTTAAAAACCATGAGGAACCCCTACTCGAGCAAAGACAACTACGATAAATGCGATCAAGGAGGCGGGAACGAGTCTCTTCCAGCCGAAATCCATCAACTGGTCGATACGGAAGCGAGGCAGTGTGCCACGCACCAGGATGGCGAAAAAGACGATTGAATAGACTTTCAAGATTACCCAGATGGCGGGCCAGAAAGTAGTCGGGTTGATGATATGAATCCCTTCTATAAAGGAAGGCACTGTCGTCAGTATCTTGGTGATCGGAGCGATGGCCGGAGACTCCAGAATCCATCGCGGAATTGGGTTGTCACCGCCGCCGAGGAACATGACCGTGGCGATACTGGATACGATGAATAAGTTTGTGAACTCAGCCAGAAAGAATATGGCGAATTTGATACCGCTGTACTCCGTGTTGTAGCCGCTTACCAGTTCACTTTCTGCTTCGGGAAGGTCAAAGGGAATTCTATTGATTTCTGCGCAAGCGCCAATCAAGTAGAGACCGATGAGCACCGTGCACGCAATCAGAAGAACGACTACCGAAACGTATGAAAGAACTCCATCCGGATAGTACTGAGCAATAACTTGCGCGGGATCTGCAGTGCCATTGACTGCCGCCGCGATCGCCGCATTAATGCCTCTGAGAGCGCCACCACCGAAGAGGTTCCAGTTGAGAATTCCGCCGTGTTGTTGCTCGGCGATTTTGACCACATCGAGTGTGCCTGCGAGTAGACACATGGTCACAAGTGAAATGACCAGGGGGATTTCATAGCTGATTGCCTGGGCTGCGCTGCGAAGACCGCCTACGAGAGAATACTTGTTATTGCTGGCCCAGCCTGCCATCACCAGCGCCACTACGGGAACCGAGGAGCAGGCAAGAACGTAGAAAATTCCGGTAGGAAGATTCGTCACTTGGAACAAAGAATGATTGTTGGTTACAGCTGCAAGAAGCGGTACTGCCCCGAAGATCGAGGGCGCAAAGAATACGATAGGCGCCAGAGTAAAGAGAACCGCATCAGCACCACGGGGGGTGACAGTCTCCTTGAAAAGAAGCTTGATGGCGTCTGCTAGCGTTTGCAGGAAACCGTCAGGGCCAACCCTGTTGGGACCTTTCCTGACAGTGAAGAGTGCCAGTGCGCGTCTTTCGAACAACACCATGAAGGTGGCATTCAATGGAATGAAAACCATCACGGCTATAACTGGTGTAAGCGCCCGACACAGATCAGCGATAAACGCCAACGTGGTCGGTGCGTTCCCTTGTGGGTCGAGAAGCATCGGCAGAAGAATGCCTAAACCCCAACAGACCATCCACACCGGGACAAATATAAGGCACAGCCATACGAACGAAATAGTAAAAAGCTTGCCGATCTCTGCACTGTTTGTCATCGCCTACCTTGCACCCTTCCCTTGCCAGCCAAGAGCCCTTGTCTATACATCCTTATCGATCGACATCAGGCAGAATCACGTCAATCGAACCGAATATCGCCATAATGTCAGCGATTGGAGAACCTTTCAGCATCTCCGGTAAGACCGAAAGATTGCAGAATGAAGGATTTCTCCATCTGAAGCGATAAGCTACATCGCTGCCATCCGAAATTACGTAGCAGCCCAGTATTCCCCGCGGTGATTCGACCGCTGCAAAAGCCTCGCCTTTGGCTATTCGCAAACCAGCGTTTTGCTTCTTGGTCATGATTGGGCCTTCATGCGGCATCATTGCCAGGCACTGCTTGATCATCTCGTTGGACTCACGCAGTTCCTGGATTCTGCACATATAGCGATCCCATGTGTCGCCATTATCCTGCTCTCTCCACTGCACATTGAAATTGAGCTTTGGATACACCGAATATGGTTTCGTCTTTCTCAGATCCATATTCAATCCGGATGCTCTTATGCATGGACCGGTTACGCCGTAATCCCTTGCGACTGCCTGACTCAACCTTCCAACGTCTTTAGTTCGCTTGAGGAAGATTGGGTTTTCCGTCACGATTGTTTCGTACTCTCGGACACGATCCGGAAACTCTTTTGTGAAAGCTTCCACGCGTTTGAACCAGTCAGGTTTCGGCTCGCGCAGCACGCCGCCGATTCGAATATAGTTGTACATCATGCGCTGGCCGGCAATCTCTTCGAAAAGCTCGAGAATTTTTTCGCGTTCTCTAAATGGATAGAACGGAAAACCGAACATAGCGCCCAAATCGATTAGATACGTTCCCAGCCAGAGAAGGTGCGAAGAGATGCGATTCATTTCGCAACACAGCACTCTCAGCCACTCGGCGCGCTCAGGCACTTCGGTTTTGTCAATCACTTCGCAGGCCCGCGCTGCCGCCAGGGAGGTGAACATTCCAGACAGATAATCGACTCTGTCGATGAGCGCTTGGTATTGGAAATATGTGCGGTTTTGACCCTGCCACTCTTGAGCCCGGTGGAGGTGACCGAGGACCGGCTCGGTATGTTTGACGTATTCACCGTCGAGAGTGAGGATGAGTCTGAGCACTCCATGCGTCGCAGGGTGCTGCGGACCCATGTTGATGATCATCTCATCGGTCTTCAGTTCTTTCGCTTCCAGGTTTATCGTCATCAGAATCCTACCTCAAAAAAAGCACCATAGGTGGTGCTCAGCGGAACGAACCTTTAGCCTTGTCATTGAGCGCATCGACAGGTTGAATGTAATCTCTGCGTAGCGGATAGCCTTCCCAATCCCAGCAGTTGAGAATTCGCCGCGGGTACGGATGACCGACATAACGAATACCAACCAGGTCATAAGTCTCGCGCTCGTGCCAGTTTGCAGCACTCCAGAACCTGGCTATACTCGGTACTATTGGCAGCCCGTTTTCTTTCACTCCGCTTTTGTCGATGAGAACCTTGATGACGAGCTCGTTTAGAGTATCGTACGACCAAAGGTGATAAAGCGAATCATAGCTCTTGGCGGAATCGATTCCTGTAATTGTGAGCAGCAAATCCAGTTTGGTCTCTTCGCTCTTTCTCAGGAGTCTGAGCGCCGCTTGCAGATCTTTGGCGGCCAGCTCAATCGACTCGCAGCCGGCCGCATCATTGTCGACCCTGGTGCTAGCGATTCCATGCTCCTGGAGAAACTGACCGAAGACGCCCGGCTCAACAACCTTTTCTTCAGGTTTTGCTGCGGCTTCTGGTGGTTTGGCATCTGTCATCTTACATAAGCCTCGTTACTTGCCACTCTCTTGAACTTGCTTGCTCTCGAGAGCTTCTTCCATGTCCATCATCACTTCACCGATGATGTCTTCCATTGGTCTTCCTGTGTCGTAGTCGACGTAGCGGATTGCGCGCTGGTTGTAAGCGTGCTGTCTGCGAAGCGCGTAGTCTTCGGTTCTGATTTTGCGCTGCAGTTTGATCAAGGCATCGAGAATGCCATCGGGTCTAGGCGGGCACCCTGGCAGATAGACATCGACTGGAATAATGCGGTCGACGCCTTGCACCACCGAGTACGAATCGTTGAACATACCACCAGTGACGGTGCAGGCACCCATGGCGATAACGTATTTCGGCTCAGGCAGTTGCTCGTAGAGTGTAATCAGCGCGGGTGCCATCTTACGAGTGATGGTTCCGGCGGTGATAATCAAATCTGCTTGTCTGGGTGTGCCACGAAAAACTTCTGAGCCGAAGCGCGATATATCGAATTTCGACATGCCGGCATGCATCATCTCAATGGCGCAACAGGAGGTCCCGAACGTCATCGGCCACACCGAGTTGGAGCGAGCCAGGTTGGCGACGGGATTACAAACGCTGATCAACAGCTTCAACAGAAAGTTGACGTCAGTCAGCGTCACCGTATCCCTGAGTTCCTCGGGGACTGGTAGTGAAATTTCTTTCGTCGAAAAACTAGTGGGTTTATCTGACATGTTGCCTTACTCCCATTCAAGAGCTCCCTTCTTCCATGCATAAGCAAGACCAAAAGTGAGAATCACCAAAAACACGAGCATCTCCATTGGCCCCAACCAAACGTTCTCTTTGCCGAAAATCGCTGGTAGCTGGTCTGTTCCAAGAGCCCAGGGAATGATGAAAATCACTTCGATATCGAACAGGATGAAGAGCAGCGCATAAAGGTAATACCGAATATCGAACTGAACAATCGACTCTTGCATTGGCTTCATGCCGCATTCATACGGTTGAGTCTTCATGGCATTGGGAGTGTGATATCCCAGAAGAACCTGCAGCATGAAGGAGAGGAAAACCATTCCTACCGCAGGCAAGAAGAAGCCTATGAAAAGGAAGATTAGTATTTGACCTAGTTGCAGCTCATACATCGTTCAGGCTTATGACTCCTATTGTCAGTTCTAGCAATTTTTTCGCTTCAGAAGAGTTGCCTTTATGTAGAATTAGGACCAACCCTCTTTGCAATTGCAGTGCGCCTCACTATTCCACTAAAGGATAGCAGGGTGCCCGGGAAACCCGTTAAACCGCGATAACTTGCGATGATTATAGTCACATAACAAGCCGGTTTCATGCACGATTTCCCAGATGACAGGCGACTAATCTCTCAACAAAGTGTGCGATAAAGTCAGTCATTCGTACCGCACAATATTGCGAAAACCCGTACAGGTCGCCACGTTTCGAAGTAGCAGCAAAATGAGCCGTAGCTGATTTTTGCTTTTTGTAATTAAGTGACCGCGGATTTTTGTAGGCGCTCCGCTTGAGCCGGTGCAATATCCAGCAGTTTTCAATCAGCAATCATTTATGACTGGTTGCAAGCAGAACCAATAACCTGATTCTGTGGACATTACCGAAATTTAGTTTAGACCTTAGTTTTAGACTTATAGTTTGTATCTAATTTGGTACAGATACAATGGTTAACAAAGAGGTCCAAACCATCAGGGTGATCGTACATTGATGACTAGTGCGAGTTCTAAAGTGGGAAGTCTTGAATTGAAAAGCGGTATTTCATTAAGTACGGTAGCGACCTGTGTTTTACCAGGCGAGAATGTGCCAGCAGTGAACCTTACGCCTAAGCGTGTTAAGGAGCTTGATGAGCTGTCGGCCAAGATAGGTATTTCTTGTGGGCGCATGCTTCTATTGAATGAAGCGTTGACGCATAGCTCTTATTCCGCAGAAAACCCCAGTGCCAACGACTTTGAGCGACTGGAGTTTTTCGGCGACGCAGTACTCAAGTTTGTTGTCAGCGAATATTTACTGGATCGTTTTTCTGACTATTCAGAAGGGCAGCTAACTGAGATTCGTGCAGTCTTAGTCAGCGATAAGACTCTGGCTGAGATTGCCAGGGCCTTCGGTCTGGATCGATATATTCTTCTTGGCCGGCAAGTGCAAATGAGACCATCCATAATGGCTCATTCGCTTGAAGCTCTTCTAGGGGCGATCTATCTGGATCTGGGATTATTCCAGGTGCAGAATCTGATTGTGCGGCTGTTCGGCAGCCATGCAACAGAAATAGATCGGGACGAGTCGAAGCAGAACTACAAAGCTCAACTGCAAGAGTACACTCAGGGAAGAGGTCAAGGATTGCCGGCATATTCCGTTCTCAACACGGAAGGACCGGCTCATGCGCCAATCTTCTCGATAGTAGTGAGCATTGAAGGCGAAGCAATTGCAACCGGAAGCGGTCTCTCCAAGAAAGAAGCGGAGCAGCAAGCAGCTCAAATCGCAATGATGCGTCTGACGGATCGAGTCGAAGCCTAGGTTCGGATATAAGACGGGTCGCGGGTTAACCTCCGGCAGATTCAACGCGGAGCCCTCCAGGGGCGCTGCGCTGGCTCTGACAATAGCTGTCGTTGAGAAGGATTGAAGAGTCGGAAGAAATTTGTCCGGTCTTCTTCCGTTATTACTTTTGTGGAATTTTGAAAGGTCGGGCGAATTTCGTCCGATCTTCTTCCTTGACGACCTTGGCGAAGTTCCGGAATGGAAGAAATTCGTCTGCTCTTCTTCCTTAATGGCTTAAGCGAAATTCGAAGCACCGTTGGTTGACAGATCACCTCTCCTTTCGCCATTCCTTTCATATGCATTTCGCGCACTCACCAGAGAGCGATCAGAGAGCTCTGACAAGCCAAAAATAAAGCGGGGCATCCTATGACGCCCCGCAGTGAGATTTGCGCATTGCTAATACAAGCTACGGTACTATCTGCGGTGGTTCCAGGGCACCTTGAGTTTGGGCGGCCGCAAGCGTGCTGGTCGGTATGACTGCAGGTGCTGCAGCGGTCAGCGTCGGTCTGAGGTTGGGTCCGCCCTGATTAAAATTTAGAGATTGATTTTTTAGCCTCTGAGCTTCATCCGGAGTCGGTGCTGCTTGCCGAGGTGGCTGGGCGTTGAAATCCACCTGATTGAGGGCGGGAGAGTTCAAGCTGCCGGCTGTGGCTCCACCGTTCTTCTTCTGGTTTTCGGTTGCTTTGCGATCGATCTTGAGAACTGTCGCGATCTTGCTGTTTCTTCTGCCGTTGTCAATCATCGTGTCGCTGATCGCGGGCAATCCGGATTCATCAGACATTTCGGTTGCCTTGTGCTCTAGCTGCTTGGCATCGTGGTGAGCAATTGCTGCTCTGTGCTCAGCTTCTGCCGCTTTCAATCTGGCTTTAGCTGCTTCCACTTGTCGTTTGGCGATGTCGAGTCTGACTTTTGCCTTTTCGAGTCTGTCTTCTGCGGCTTCTACTTGAGAGCCGGGCGCGGCCACCGTGGTGGTTTGTGCCTGAGCGCCATTTTGTATAAATAAGGGAATTGACATGGCCAGAGCCAATGCCGTTGCGGTTTTTCTTAGTTTCATGCCGTTGCCTCGGAGAGTTTTCGATCTGGTACGGAAAGGATTCACAGTTACAAAGCCAATTTCAGGCGATCAGAGGCCATTATAAGCATTTATTAGAGCAATTCCATAATTATGAAAAACGTCACAGCGCGGGGCTATGCAGCGGATCGACATCCATTATCGAATTGAGTAGCTTTTGTACGATCGATGGATATAGCATTTAAAACCGCCTCAACACGCTGCTTAATATTCTTTATCAAGGCACCGAATTGCCAAGAATATTGATTAATATTGTTGAATACCCGCAATATTGTGAGCTGACTGGGTTTTCGCGAATCGACGTTGTGTTCCGGTAACAAAACGATCAGTAAAACCTTAAGGACTACTCTTGAAGTCCCGGAAAGACTTATTCTATATTGTTGGTTCTGCCCATAAAGGTGGAACTTTCATATCGTTGGCCCGGCTGAAAGTTCGAGACAGACCCCCAGATTCGGTTTGTGGAGCTGAGGGTGCTCGAAGGAGTCATGTGCCAACGGCATGGTGTCTAGTAGGTAAATAAGTAGGAAGTTAGAATTCAAAATTCTAGCGAGCTGGTGGAGGCACGGTTGTTCAGTTCAACCGTAAAACAATAGGGGTGACGACCGTAATAATGCCACAAGTACAGGTCAAAGGAGAGAGTAACTCAGTGTCGGATCTCAAAGAAGAGTTCGAGCGTCTTTTGGAAGAGACGTTGACTTACAGATATGAGCAAGGTGACATCGTCACTGGTGATGTTGTCCGCATCGAGCGCGACGGCATTCTGGTAGATGTCGGTGCCAAGTCCGAAGGTTTTGTGCCAGCCAAAGAGCTGTCGAATATGTCCTCGGAAAATATCGAGGATATCGTCAAGCTTGGCGAGCGGTACGAATTTTTCATCCTTAGAGAAGAGAATGAAAACGGACAGCTTACACTCTCCCTCAAACGCGTTGCCCAGGCCCGAGGCTGGACCAAGCTCG
>CAYTDR010000303.1:0-2274 GCA_964436185.1 uncultured Candidatus Obscuribacterales bacterium
AGTTTTGAAATTCTCAATTTTACTATTTCTCGGTTAACGCAAGCATTGGATAGCCGATTACGGGAGGGCGTGAACAATGGCGGAGTCTTTATATCATCTTGCTGACAGCACAAACATCAACAGTGCGGATACATTCAATGACGATGGTGAGGAAGCGCTGAATCTCCTCGATCTCTACCGATCAATCGAGCCACCAGATTCTGCAGCAGCAACCACAACAGAAAACTACAACGTCATTAGCGGCAGCGCTTATAGTACCGAACGCAATACCAACAAATCCACGCAAACCGAACCGGAACTTCTCTCGATCGACTTGAGAGATTTGGAAGCACTGTTCAAAAGTGCCTTTCCAAAGCTCGACAAGAATAATGACTCCTTCGTCGATCAAGATGAGATACAGGCACGCATAGCTACTGCCACAGACCCAAAGGAACAAGTGTTGCTGCAGGTTCTCTCAAGTCAGCTAGAATCACTCCAGGAGCTGTCCAATGACGAGTGGGGCGATGAGAACAATGGTATCACTCTGAAGGACATGAATAAATTTCATAGCCTGCAAGCACAGCGAAACAACGTTTCGGAAAGCGAGCGGGACCTGCTTACCGATGTTCATCATTACCTACCCGGTACTCGCGATATCAAAGATCCGGTCACGTTTGGTTTCATGCTCGAAGACAAGTTCCAGCAGTTCGACCAGGATGGTGATTATCAGATCACGAATACAGAACTAAGCAAGGTGCTCGCGGAAACCAAGCCTGGAAGCGAGTTGCACGAACTGGCCAAAGGAATAGAAATGCACTACAAAGACCTGACGGAGATGGATCTTTGCACCACTCGCATCCGGGACTGGACAAATCCGTGGTTGCGCCCATGTCGCAATACATTGCCCTACATTACATGGAGCGATGCGCACGACTTTCGTTACCGCATAGATCCACGTCACGGATTTAACGACAACCTACAAAGAGCCAAACTGGGTGACTATAGCGCCGGAGCTGTATCAGCGCTCTCGGCTGCCGGCATTGGCTTTCTCAGCACTAAGATGGCAGTGTTGGCTGTTGTAGATCCGGAACCGTGCACCAAAGTAGCTTTAGTAGGCATTACTGCCGGTGGCGCATATGCGACCAAGGCATTTGCACAAGACGCATATAGAATGTTCACCAGACCGTCAGATATGCAAGAGGCGTACGAGGAAGACAATGCCCGAATCAGACGGTGGCAATTCTTCAAGAAATAAAGTTCAAACAGCGCAACCAGAGATGAGCGTCCATGCGGCGCTCTTCTCGTTTCGCTATGCGCCGAGACGTTCTCACAGCGCTCCGTCCAACCACAACGAGAACAGAATGCCTAACACCAAAACGACCACACACACGAATGCATATTTAATTCGCATATAGTTTGCCGAACCATCTAATTGGCTCGCCTGGTGCATGGCCTCGTCTTCTCGTCCCGTCTCTCTCAAAAGTGCCTTCTGCCTCATCTTCAAGGTTCGTTTGTAAATCCGCTCGGCTAACGTATAGCGTCCAGCGATCATGAAGATTGGTGCCAACGAACAGAAGAGCGAGTAACAAAAGAAGAGAACGAGCAAGATCCCCGCAGCACTAAGAGCAATCCACCAGGCGAGCAGGTCAGCGCCCAGGCCCGGCAACTTCGAACCATCCAGAAGAACGCGCCGCACCACCACACTCACCCATAAGAGAAGGGTGAAGTGCCCAACTAAACAGTAGGCAACTTCCAGCCAGGCAAACTTTAGAAACATCGCCCAGGCATTCCTCTGTTACCAGCGGA
The DNA here is from genome assembly GCA_964436185.1 of uncultured Candidatus Obscuribacterales bacterium. Lineage (GTDB taxonomy): Bacteria > Cyanobacteriota > Vampirovibrionia > Obscuribacterales > Obscuribacteraceae > CAYTDR01. The sequence continues at coordinate 1,786 of CAYTDR010000303.1, forward strand.
ATCTATTCCATGTAGTCGGCCCAAACATGACCCCAATCGTCGAGAATGTTATGTTTGCGCAGTACTTTCTTGAGCGACTCGTGTGCGTCACCGATCTCGCCGCCTTCTTCCTTTTTGTTGACAACCTTGTCAAGCTGAACAAATGCCCGGGCGATTTGCTGAATCTCTTGCTGTGAGAGGGTTATAGTTGACATAAGGCGCTTCTCCATATGCGAAATCAAAGTCGCGGCTGACAAGTATACCAGGTGCCGAACTGCCAGCCAAATTCGAGATGCCATCTATGTTCGCCAACTTCGTGCGCACGCCCACTGAGCGCTTTGTCAGGCCGGGCAACGGAGAACTCGACTATTTACAAAAAACACTCTGAACGCGGCACAAACGACCTTGTTGCAGCAAGCCTCGAACGAGCCGGTTTAGTTGAGATCTGAACTCAACAAAGAGTCCGGTCACCAAGACAATCTTGCGTGGAAACAAACAGATCGCCCATTC
>CAYTDR010000303.1:2284-8317 GCA_964436185.1 uncultured Candidatus Obscuribacterales bacterium
GAACAGTTCAGAATGAGCTTCCACAAACTGACGAATGCTCATGCTCGGTTGTCCCGTGACCATCTCCACGTCGGAGGTTAGCCTGTCATAGCGGTTCTGTGCATGAAGCTTGACCATCGTAACTACGTGGTCGTAAACATGAGACGGAAGGGCGAGTGGTGCAAGATCTTCGACTAACCATTTATCAAACGGTTTGTCTACGTGCTTGACTGATCGCTCCAACGCTTCTTCGTACTCTCTGGCAATTTCATCCATATTCTCCGAGCTTGGTCCAGTCAGCTCGTACACTTTCCCTACATGGGGTGTCGGGTTGTCTAAAATGGTCGCGATGACTCGCGCTACATCGATGGCTGCAATTGGAGATGTTCTTGCGGAACCGATAGGTAATTCGATAGTGCCGTTCTTCGCGATTGAGGTCGCAGCCATGGCGGAGAAAAAGAAGTGCTCCAGGAAAACTGTCGAGCGCACGTGGACAACCGGCACGCCGGACCAATTGAGGACCTGCTCTCCAAGACAGTGTTGCTGCTGCTGCAGAGAGTCAGTCATACTCTCAAGACTCATTTGAGAAACCGTCATCTGCGAGATGTTGACCATAATCTCAAAATCAGGAATCTGCTTCGCTGCGGCCGCTGCAATGGTAGTTGCCTGCAAGTATCGAGGGGAGACACTCATCCCAAAATACATGCGGCGGCAACCATGCAAAGCTCTAACCACGTCCGCACCGTCGGTGAGGTCTGCGACAACAACTTCTGCTCCCATTTCACGCAGCGCATCTGAACGTTCGTCTAGTCGGTGCACTAATGCTCTGACCGAGCGTCCCTTTTCTCGAAGTATTTGAACGACCAATCGACCCACAGATCCGATACCGCCGGCGGCACCAGTCACCAAAATAGGATTATCTTCTGACATTGTTCTTCCCTCCGGGCGCTAGTTTGAAAGATATGTAGCCGAACGCGTCGGCACAACCAACCGGGAAACCATAACTTGTACTGTTTCGTTGTTCTGGTTTTTTGTGACACTGCGAACGGTGACACTGCCTCGCTCGGCATTCGACCGAGACGGCTTGATGTCTACTATTCCGGTTTCAACACGCAATATGTCGCCCGGTCTTGTCGGCCTCAACCAATTGATTTCGCCGCCGGCACCGACGAGTCCTCCTTTTATGGGCGTGCTTGTTACGAGGAGCCGCATCGTGATGGCAGCCACGTGCCAGCCGCTGGCCACGAGTTCACCAAAGAATGTCTTCTTCGCAGCTTCCTCGTCAAGATGATACGGCTGCGGATCGAACTGACCGGCGAAGGACTTTATGTCCTCCAATAGGACTGTATAGGTTTCACTTACAAATACCTGACCAACCTCGAGATCCTCAAGAGTCAAATACTTAGTTGTTGTTGTCGATTCCATGAGATTTCTCCTCCCAGTTTTTACAACGGTCTTCTATCGTATGTAGAACTTTCTGAAACGTCTGCCACTCCTCCGAGGTCACCGAGGCAGTCACATGATCCTGCATCATTTTCCAGCACTCGACTGCAATCTGTCGTTTCTGCTTTCCTTTTGGAGTAAGCTTCATCAACTTGACACGCGGGTCGTGATGCGGAACTCGCACAACAAGTCCAGCATTTTCAAGGACGCTTAAGTTTCTAGTAGTGGTAGTCTGATCGAGTTCCAGCAACTCGCTTAATTGGCCGACACTGGCAACAGAACGCCCACCAAGCACACTGAGCAAGGTGAACTGAGTCGTACGCAAACCGCTGGGTGCAAGAGCTTTGTCATAGGCATTAGTAAGTAAGCGGGCAGCATCTCTTACTACTCGACAAATGCATTCATCTTTATTGCTGGGTACGTTGCTCATATTGATCCCGCCGCTTGATGATGTATATACATGTATGTTACCACACAGGTTTCCCAATCAGTTCACGGGTGCGAGATTTAATTTAATTGCTAGTACATATATAAGTGACATTTAGATAGGATGGCTAACCTATCCCCCCGCCCAATCGAAAGCCCCAGGCGCGAAAACGAACCCCAGGGCAATAATGATTTAGGCAATAACCCGAGTAGCTGGACGTAGAGTTACTTTTTGGCAGTAAGTGCTTTAGTCACCTCTTCCGGCTTAGGGCAGCCTCGAAGCTGAGCGGACAGCGACACGGTCCCACCATTAGCCTCGCTAGGTCTGAACACGATGGCTCCACTCATGGATGGACCAAGCCATGTTTTGTAGCTAGGCGAAATCTGCGCGGCCGAATCTGGATTCAGCGATACTATATTCGGTTTGGGCTCTCCAGGCGCGCTCTGAAGCGCAGCTCGAAGAGACTGCAGATCTTCGCGACTCTGATCGCCAACTATTACGACGAGAGGTTTTTTGTTCTGAGTGCTGTCATCTCGAGCCACTTTGTATTCGGCAACCTCTCCATCAATTCGCTCTTTCTTCGCGGCATTCTCTCTAGCTTGCTCTGCCTCTAACACCTTTTGCTCTGCCTCTAACGCCTTTTGCTGCTCATACTTAGGTATCTCTTCAGGGCTCAAGTGTCTCCAGTCTTCATCCCAATATGCGCTTGCTCCCTTGCCGTCTACCGTTCTCCAGCGAAGCACCTCCTGGATCTCTTTTGGATCGATTTGATCAACTTTTCGTTCCTTCATCAACTCCGCAGCAAGGTCTGCAACCTTCATGCGCTTTTCAATATCCTTTCGCTCTGCCTCAGGAATTGAGTCAGCCGTAGCCAAGCGCTCATGCCCCATTTCACGCACTTTGTCCAGGTCGGCTTTAGAGACTGTGCCATTGTGATCGATATCAAGCGAATGATTATCGAATTGTAGATAGTCGCTCGCTACGCTTGCAGACTGACCCCTCTCTCTTTTTTCCGCTTGCTGATCAGCAAAGTCATAGACATCGCCCAGAGTGAAGTCTCTCGGCAGCCTAGTTGACATTTCAGTCGAGAGATCGCGTTCCCTCGTAGTTGAGGCGTCCGAAGAGTAAAGCATGTCGATCTCGTGCCTAGAAATTCTCTCGTTGCTGTCAACATCAATCTTCTTAAAGCGGTCACCAGCATCGTCGGTCAAATAGTCTCGCAGCAAATCGCTGACGTATCCGTGGCGACCGAGATCGACGCTTCCTCTCACTGCAGAAGGTCTGAAACCAATTGGCGAAACGTGGATTGAATTGGGATCAGCTGAGCCAAACCTGATTTCTCTAGCAGTATCGAATATATCTAGAGGTCGCACCGGTCTCTCCGGTCGCGCATCCATAAACTCAGCGATTGCTTTGCGATCCTCATATTTCCGCTTCATATCTGGTGATAGCTCTCCAGGTTCGGATGATTTCAGTTTCTCGTCAGTTCTGGCAATCTCTGCTTTCAACTCTGCATCGCTCAACTGACCATCCTGTGGTTCTCCGCCCGGGCCGCGCAGATCGGCACGCTCAACAAACGTGTGTGGACTGTATCGATCCGCCGCCACAACAAATCGATCCTGTTTTGCCAGGTCAACGAGAGTTTGCTCGGTGATAGGCTTGCCACCACTATGATCTTCCAGATAGCCCAATGTCGCCTGTTGAATCGGCGTCAATCGCTGTTGTAAGTGCGGCGTGGCTTGTACACGGTCTATTTCTTGCGGCGATACACTTCCATTACCATCCAAATCGAGCGTCGATTCGAGTTCTCTCCGAGAGAATGCAGTTCTAACAATATCCGCGACAACATGTTCTTCGGTCGCTTTGCTCATAAGCTGCCGAGCAAACTCATTGGCTTCCTGCGGATTCCGGCGCATCTGCTGATTGATCTCCGACATCGCCTGCTCGAGATGAGTCGAGTCACCTACCTTTACGTCATCGATGATGTTGTTAATTGCGTAATCAAAATTTTCGCCGGGCATGCACTATACCTCTCTACCATTGCTGGCGAAGTATGCCACGAAAATAATGTGAAAGCCGTGAGATCGCCTTGCGGCTTATACGTATGGGACGCAATTGTGGAGCCAGTCTTGCTTACTCAGTCTCAGGATAAAATGCAAAACGGTCTCATCGACTGCGCTCATAACGCTTCTAAATTCGCTGAATTGCGATGCTTCGAAATTCATTAACCGGCTACAAACTCGCTGTGTCGATTCCAATTCAGCGCTAATTAAGCACTTGGCCAGCGAACTTTTTTGAATAAAGGTTTGAGTGAAAGACAGAACAAAGTAACCATAAAGTTGATCTGTCACTCTCAATCAGCTCAACTGTTGGATCAAACTCTCGTTGAATCACGCAACAGTTGTGCGACTAACAATTGCCATTTGTACAACCAACACAACAGTGATGATGCTTCGCCGAGTTTTGGTCATTGGGTAGATTCCGCTAGTTGAAGCTAGAGATGTTACAGCAAAGATAGGGCAGCCATCTACAGTCAGCAATCAGGGACCCTGCTTTGCAAATGAATCACTTTCCGGAGGGTTCCGCCGCTTCAGCGCGGAATCTACCTATTTCAAACTAAAGACATTTGGCAGATCATTTCGGGAACACATGCTCACTTGTTCAACCTAATTATGGCGACGAACAATCTGCAGAGCTTAGGGTGAGGGGGTGTACTGAATGATCGAACGAGGGGCAAGCTGAATCTGAATGTTACACGTATGCGTGCTTTTATCTCAGTCTCTCTTGAACGGCTTGCACGGGAGGCAGAATTAGGCAAGGAAAGCCAAGTAAGTCGATTCGTTGGCTTCCACAGCCTCTTTCAGTTTTCTCATTGCCGAGCAAGATGCTTTGCCAACTTGATCGCGACTTAGATTCAATTTGTCTGCCACATCTCTCAAGGAGTACTCTTCTTCATCATTAAGACCGAAACGAAGACGGATAACATCGCGCTCTCTTTCAGAGAGAACAGTCAAAAGATTGGTGATCGTGCGTTTGAGATCTTGAGCCGATATGGCTTGTTCTGCGCGATCGTCAACAAAACCGATTTGAATTCCGATTGTTGATTCTTCGTTGTCGTCCTGGGTGCAGGCGCTATCCAACGAGATACTCTGTTGATCGTAATTAAGAGCTGTTTCGATCTTTCTTTCAGAGAGTCCAGTTGCTTCGGACATTTCTTTCACTGTAGGTGTGCGACCGATCTTTCTCTTCAATGTTTCACGGATCTTGTGAACCTTCGAGATTAGCTCGACCAGGTGAACAGGAAGCCTAACACTGCGCGATTTGTTGGAAAGTGCGCGGGTGATCGCTTCTCTCACCCACCACGATGCATAAGTTCCGAATCTGTAGCCTTTAGAAAGTGAGAATTTGTCGATTGCTCTTTGCAGTCCAACATTTCCTTCCTGGATCAGGTCCATGAATTCGAGACCCTGTCCTCTATATGATTTTGCGATACTGACTACAAGGCGAAGATTGGCTTTGATCAAGCGTTCTCGAGCTTGTGTATCTCCTGCAGCAATTGCTCTTACAACTTTGATCTCTTCTTCAGCCGAGAGAAGTTTGATTCTACGAATTTCTTTTAAATAGGCATCTAGCGAATCGCCACCGACACCTTTTTCAGACTTTTCAATGCGGTCTAGGTCACCGATGTTTCTGACATTTGATTCCGAATCGGGAGTTACTTTGTCTTGCAGAGACGAAAGAGCGACTAATCGTGTCATTTTAGGAAGCCTCCAAGTGGGTACCAGAATCAAGCGGGATGAAACTCATCCCCGCTCCTCTTATGAATACAATATACCACACGTGCATTACATATACTACCTTTCTGCAGATAAAATTCTACATTTTTCGATGCCGAAAATCATGCAAACTCCTCCCAGGCAGGCGAATATTTTCGACAACCGCCGTGTCGAATTTCGTCGACATTTGTCGGCGACCATAGAGTGCAGATTCCCGAAAACGCCCACAGGCACCAAAATGTGAAAAGCTTCAATTTTTCGTCGACTTGCCTGTAGACTAAATACTCATTATCGGTCCAATTTGATGTTCTCCAGGAAGCTGGCATCAGGTAACTGATTTGCCCTCCACGCATGCACAGGAACCAGAACAGTAGAGGATATTCGACAGCGCTGTAACATCAATGTCTG
>CAYTDR010000304.1:0-8311 GCA_964436185.1 uncultured Candidatus Obscuribacterales bacterium
CGGCATTGCGTGGCAGGAAGTCTTCTCCGATGCCTTCGACTTTGTAAGGCTGCGGCTCAGACCCGATCACAAGTGCCACGATCGAGCTGGCGTCGTGATTCTCTTCGTATTTAAGAACTTTCTTCCTTCGGTAATACTGAACACCGCGGCGATAGACTGGTTCGCTGCTCAGTTCTTGAACGGCAGATAGCGCCAGTGCTTTTCTTTTATTCGATACCGGTTTCATCTATTGGTGACGTACCTGCATTGGCAATTACTTTATCGAAGCTATCCGGGAACGACCATAGCGGAAAGGTGCCAAATCCGAGACAGACACGGAATACAGCGAATCAGCGACTACAAGTCCTTGAGGCAGGACTGGAGTACACATATATTCCCAGTAAATAAGCTTAGCATGCCAGCGACTAAAGCGGACAGCCCTTCGCTGCCAGGGACGCCGAAACGCTTACAGGCCAAGTCTTTCGAGAACTACAGACGGATTAATTATTGCGGACTCATGTCAATCGCCCCATGCCCTTTGTTCTCTCCTGGCATGCGCGTCGTCAGTCCGGTCGTTTGATTATAAGCATGATTGACAATCTTCTGCATCTCTTGCTGGCGTTGTTCGAGGGTCGTGCAGTATTCATGCAGAACGCCGGCTTGATGCCTCAAGACACTGGCGTTTTCAGTCAGCCCCGGCAGCAAAGATTCTATTTCCTCAAGAATGGCGCTCGGTGGATGAACCGGAGGCCGAACATGAATCCCTTCCGAAATCGGTCCCATCATCCTGTCCGGAACTCCTGAAAGTGAGTCTCGCAGCCGCTCCAGCGATTGTTTCAATCCGAGTGCTCTTCTATATGCCTGGTCGGCTTCTTTCTCCAGCCAAACCTTGCGCGATTTCTGCGCCGCCAGCTCAGTGGATAAATGCTCCAGCGCCTTTTTGCGTATCTCGAGCTCGCGCTGAATATGCTCAAGCTCCCGCTGCTTCAACTCGAAGCCACGTTTTCGCAACCAGATGACCAGAAGCAGAACCACTCCAAAAGCCACACTGCTCAAGGTGATGTATAGATAACCGCGCTTGGCGCCAGACGACTCCCAAAAACCGGTGGAAAGGAAATTCAATATGTCTGAACCGAACGATGGCGGATCCGCTCGTAAATAGTAAAGTCTGCCCAACACCATCGATTCATCCGGAGTTCTCAACCTCTTTGCTTTCATCGAACGTGGCGAGGTGTGCTCAAATACCGGATCGAGCTGGGTCGGAGCGGTTAGAAGATCGAATGGCTCATCGATTCTTTTCAGGTACTCCGGAGTGGCATGAGGATGCCAGGTCTCACGATGGTAAACCTTGTTGGTTTTCCAGAGGATATTCGACCCGTTGGGATCAGTTATGACGAGACCAAAGAGACCATACGTTGAATCGAGAGTCTTTTGCACAAGATCACTTCGTCCTTCAACTATCATGCGGGACAAAGTTTGCGGCAACGAGTGGTGAAGGAGATTGAAGTCAGTGGTCTGCACTCTGTAAATCGTGCCGTACCAGTAACTTCGGTAGTGCGCATGACAGAGTATTAGCCAGGAGCCGCAGGCGACAGCGATGACTAGCGGAATGACGAAGCGCTTCTTCAGATTGAGGATTGTCTCTTCCATATGCGACCTCTCGAACTGAAGATATTACATTGTTCAGAGGCTGTACATACGTACTTGTCCCCTGTCGGAGCGGAAAGACGAGGAGAAGTATTGTTGGAAATCGGACTGAAAACTACTCATATCTGTTGTCTGGAAAACAAATGTAGAGTGTAATTTGTAGTCGGCAATACATCCACGATATTTTCCGAATATTTCTTCGCTGATCCTGTTTAGATTCTTTACGGGTGGTGGTATGAAAAGAGTGTTGGTTCCGATTAATGCGGAGGACACTCTGTCAAAACCAACAAAACCAAAGACACATACGTGTGTTATCCCTAATATCTGGGTAATTCCACCGTCAGGTGGACAAAAAAAATGGTAAGCGGCCGGGCCCTCGTTGGTCCGGCCTCTTTCGTTGAGGCCGTCTTTCTGCAAGTGAACGACAGTAGCGAGACCCGCTTCTACCGCCCGTTTCGATCGTGTCAGGTGGGTCCGAGAGGGAAAAGAACTTGGCACCGCAGGCAATACCTAACAAAGATTGCGATCTGCGAAGAATCAGACATTCATAGGGACTACAAGCAACAATCTGAAATGTACAATAATATATATGTGTAACTTTGTTTCACGGATAGTGTACGATCATAATTCGTCGATGTAAGGCGACGTACAACCACGTTTAAACTGAGACTATGACCTCCGGACCGACGCAGATCAAACTAGGCGACCTACTGACAAGAGCCGGGCTCCTCACTGGCGATGAGTTGAGGGAAGGCATGCTGATCGCGCAACAACAGGCGCTTCCAGTCGGCCGCGTGCTGATCATGGCCCAGTTTATCACGGAAAATTCACTGCAAGCCGCTGTACAGGCTCAGTCGCTGCTCAAGGACGGGCAGGTGGCGCTGGAAATGGCTATCGACGCGCTCAAGCTCACCGATGCCGAGCACATCACATTGGAAATAGCATTGTGCAAAGTGGGCTGGTCGGATAAAAGCCCAAGTGCCACCAACAAGCTCGGCGAGCTTCTAATCGAGTCAGAGGTAATCACCGCCGAGGACCTGGAGCAAGGCCTGGTTCAATGCAATATGAGCGGCTTGCCGCTTGGTCGAGTGCTCGTTTCCATGGGTATGCTCAACGAGCAATTGCTTTCGTCAGCTCTCAACGCTCAGATCCTCATACGAGACGAAAAGATATCAAGACAGCAAGCGGTTCAAGGACTGAGGGCTAGTAAAGAACGACAGATATCGATCGAAGAAAGTCTCACCGAGTCGGGACTGCAGATTGGATCTAAACAAAGCGTGCGACTGGGAGAACTTCTCGTCCTCGCCAAACTGATTCAAGACAACGACATAATGGAGTCGGTAGAACGCGGTTTAGTCGAAGAAAAGCCGATCGGAGAAGTGCTTGTCGATCAAGGACTGATTCAACAGTCCACCCTCGACTCCGCACTGGAAGTACAAAAACGCGTCGGCACTGGTGAGATCGCAAAAGATGTCTCGGGCAAAATCCTGGCAATGGTTTGCAACGAGGGAATTGCGATCGATGAGGCCGCCAAAAAAGTCGCACCGGTCAAGCCAGAAGTTACCATCGAAGAGCTTCCCCTCTATCAGTTTTTACAACTTGCTGGTTTGATTACCCCGAAAGATATCGAGAAAGCGCTCAAACTGGGCTCACGCAATACCGAGCTGATGGCGAAGATGCTTCTACTGGCGGAGGCTCTCGACGCATCGATGCTGGATAGCGCAATCAGGCTCCACAGGCTGGTCGCAGTAGGCGCATTGAAGGCGGATCAATCGTTGATGGCGATGGGAATCTGCCAAAACCGAAAATGCACTCTAGAGCAAGCATTCAAGAGTCTGGGTTGGTCGATTCCTGATGCGGATGGACAATTGACCGCTGAATCAGTGGAAGCGTTGAAGAGAACTACGGGACAGTTTAAAGCACTCACCCAAGAAGATGTTCAGGCGCAAGAAGAGCGACCAGGACAGCATGTCAGTCGAGAGATCGACGGATCTGTCCACCACAACAGAGATCCCTGTGCTCAGCAGCCAAAAGGGACATGACTCGCAATCGGACGACGGCGACGACAAAAGGAAAAAACGTTTGTCGGATTTGATGCCTTAAGTGCAACTATATATGGTTGCACTTTCAACTTGCTCTCGAGAGAAAAGTCTTCGGTAAATCAGAAAGATATCGAATGAAATCTATTCCTTAATGGAACGGTTTTCGATTTGACATCCAGAGAAGCAATGAAGCTCCCAGCGTTAATCTGTCATCTAATCATGGCTATAGCAGCGAGTTCTGTTTCGATTCGTCTTTAATGTGAAATTTTACCCACCTTGAGAAGCCATATATGATATGAATGACGTTTCTGTAATATGGCTACGGCTAAATGTGATGCACAAGTAGGAGATAAAAATGACGGTACAACATAAGATTTCCTATAAATCGTACGCCGCCAAGGATTTTTCACACCTGAAAGGATTGAACGGAATTTCAGACGAAACTCTGGAAATTCACTTCGGTCTGTATCAAGGCTATGTGAAAAACACCAACCTTCTCAATGAGAAGGTCATCGAGCTCACCGAAAAGGGACAAAGTGGCTCCCTCGAATACGCTGAGCTGAAGCGTCGTTACGGATTCGAATACAATGGAATGCGCCTGCACGAGTATTACTTCGGTAACCTCAAAGCCGGTGGTACAGACGAGTTGAAAGAGAACTCGAAACTGGCGAAAGCCATCATCCAGACTTACGGCAGCCTGGACGTGTGGCGCAACGATTTCGCCAAGTTGGGAGCTCTTCGTGGAGTGGGCTGGGTGATTCTATATCACGATCCTGAGGCGGATGTATTGTCCAACCACTGGATCAATATGCATGAAGACGGCAACGTAGCCGGCTTTACGCCTATTCTGGTAATGGATGTATGGGAACATGCATTCTTCCGCGATTACAAACCAGCAGACAGACCAAAATACATTGAAGCTTTCTTGAGCAATGTAGACTGGGCCGCCACTGAAGCACGTTTGAAGTAGACACATCGTCTCGATAACTTCATCGTAGAAAAGGCATGGTGATACCATGCCTTTTCGTTTGCTGGTTAAGGGAAATCAACCCGATCACAATCATGCCAAACTTCTAATTCCACGGGCGTTTCGAGTCCTCATCGTTTGAGTCTGTCAAGCAAATAATTTGTCAACTGACAGTTTTGCCTTCAGAATATGAACATCGAAGATACCGGTCGGGGCATCTTTGATGATATGACTACGACATCAACAGTACGGTGCAATGACAGATCGAACAACCCTCGACCCACATCCGGCCCTGGACCTGGCAAGCCAGAGTTTCGCTGTTAAAGAAACAGAAGAGCAAACAGTAAAAGCAGATGAGACAGCAGTTGATGAACTGATCTCGTTCGAGCCTCCGCAGATCGATGAGGCCGACCCAGCGAATGCAGCTGACACATTGATGGAAACTGCAAGTGGTTACGGTGATGACGTGGTAGAAACAGCCATTCCTGAGATTGCTGAACAATCAGCCGAGGAAGTAGTACTCGAGCCTGTGTTGGAAGATCTGATTCTTTCCGAGGCTTGGCAGCAGGTTGCTCCTGAAACGCAAGAAAATTTCGAGTATGCAGATGCGATCGAAGAGGTTGAGGAAGCGACCACACAAGCTGCTGTTTCTGAGCCGCTAAGCTCATATTCGACGCCTCGCCCAGCACTGACACTCTCTGAAGCATCAGCGATATTGGGCATGTCTGTCAGAGCGATCGAACGCAGCATTCAAGGGAAGTGGGGCAACAAATTGCCAGAGGGATGGCAAGCCCGCAAGCTAAGAATCAATGGACAGGAACAGTGGAGAATCATTCCACCTCAAGGCTTTTCGCTAAAGCGCTCCAACGAAATCGACCATGAAACACGACAAAAGGAAAGCCGCCTGAGAGCCGCCGAAGAACGGCTCGAAAACCTGAAGAATCACGAAGCCGCTGCTGCGAAAAAACCTATCGCCAGCGAAGCCGATGCTGATGAGAGCGCATCCGGAGGTCTATTTGGTTTTTCACTGGAAAAGCTGCTGCAATCAGCCGGACGACGAGCAAAAGACGAGCTGGTCCGGGCAGCCGAATATGTCAGTGAGCCTTCCGCGATTGAGCATGCCACCATCATCATCGACAGAACGGATGATGTCGAAAAACTTTTGCGAGAGCTGGCATCAGCCCGAAAGGACCTCGCCGACGAGCAAAAAGCTCACCTGGAAGATCTCCGGATGTTGAATCAAGCTCAAGGGTCCATGAGGCTTCTGGAGATGAACGCCTCTCACACCTCGACGCTGCGAAGCGAGCTAGAAACAACAAGACAGGCTCTAATAGAGCACAAAAGACAGTATCAAGAGTTTCTCAACCTGCCCTGGTGGAAACGGCTCTTCAAAAGACTGCCATAATCGTTGACAGCGGCTTCACTCCAGTGCATTCTTAGATTGAGTGGATTGTTGACAGAACTCTTCGTTGGCCCGTCCAGCGTTGGAGCTTTGGGAGATACTAATGATGAGCGACGTTCTAAACAGATCAAGATTCAAGATCACCTATTGCGGTGCTTGAGGATACAGGCAACAAGCTGTCAGGTTGGCAGCAATGCTGGAATCAGAGCTGGAAGAGTCATCAGAACTGATCAAATCGCAGGGAGGAGTGTTTGAAATCGAAGACAGGGGAGATCTTATCTTCTCGAAACGAAGATCCGGACGATTCCCCCATCAAACAGAGATTCTCGACATAATAAGAGCAGTAGAGGCAGGACAGTCCCTCAAGGAAGCCCAATTAAAAGCCGGAGAGAAAGCGCCCAAGTCGATATCCTTTTTCGAGTGGCTGGCGAATATGGCAAAAGGAAGATAGTTGGAACAGGCAATGATCAAGACCCAAGAGAAAAACACACCAGAAACCATGAGCGGAGAGAACGCTGTTGCAAAGCTCCTTCGAATCGCCATTGATGGACCGGCCGGAGCTGGTAAGTCTACTGTAGCTCGACAAGTTGCCCAAAAATTGGGATATCTGTATGTCGATACCGGAGCCATGTACCGCGCCGTCACCTGGCTCGTTTTGGAAAAAGGTTTAGACAGAACAGACGGGAAGACCATTGCAAAAGCAGCCAAAGACTCGCACATCAGACTTATCCCCGGAGACGACTCCTCTGACGGCAAGGTCCAGGTTTTCATAGACGGCCAGGACATAACAAACAAAATCAGAACTCCTCAGGTTACAGAGCTGGTAAGCCCTCTTTCCTCGCTGCCGGCAATCAGAAGGCTTCTGGTGGAGCAGCAAAGAGAGTTGTCCAAGTCAGGCGGCATCGTCCTCGATGGACGAGACATCGGCACAGTCGTCATTCCTGACGCCGACGTGAAAGTCTTTCTCACTGCCTCGGCAGAAGTTCGGGCCAAAAGACGCAAACGAGAGCTTCACGAGCAGGGGATAGACGTAGACTACGACGCTCTGCTCGCGGACATTAATGCACGTGATCGGCGCGACGAAACACGTGCTGATTCGCCGTTGAAACAAGCCGAGGATGCGGTGGTGATCATAAGTGACAACATGACCATCGATGATGTGGTATCAGCGGTGGTTCGCCTCTGCGAAGGATGTTGAAATGCCACTTGTCGTTGAACTGACGCTTTCCGCACCGATTACGGTTACACTTTTGTCAGTGACAGCGAACGACCCGACCGGCAAGAAACATCACTCAATCAATCGAGTTCAACTATGGAACTGACACTGTCTGTGATTGCGGTCTGGATTTTTTCGACCTGCCTGCATGAGTTCGGACACGCAATCGTCGCCTATTGGGGCGGTGATCGTTCCGTAAAAGAGAAAGGCTATCTCACTCTCAACCCGATTGCCTATTTCAACTCGGCGACTACTCTCGTGATCCCGCTGATGATTCTCCTCATTGGCGGTTTGCCGCTTCCGGGCGCCGCTGTCTCTATCAATACGTCACGGATCAAGAGCCGGCTATGGCAATCATTTGTCAGCTTTGCCGGTCCGCTGTTCACTCTCTTTGTCTTAATTTTCCTTGCCATCCTTTACCAGTTTCTTCCCCAGATGGAGTCAGCTCTGGGAGATGGGAAAACCTTTGCCATCGTATCTGGTGCGCTAGGGCTCTTAATCTACCTGCATATCTATGTTCTGATTCTCAATCTCTTGCCCATCCCGCCGCTCGATGGTTACGGAATCATAGAGCCCTGGCTGCCTACCGAGATCAGGCAAACTGTAAATCAATACAGGAATCTCGGATTCTTCCTTCTCATCCTCATTTTCTTTTACTTCGAGCCGGCAGGCTTCGTTATGGAGATGGCTGTCATCGTGGTGGCATCCATCATCGGAGTGGACCTCAATCAAGTCTCGTTTGGACTCAAGCAGTTGAGAGCGAACTCCATTCCGCTGATCGGCCTGATTATCGTCGGCTGGATCGTGAGGAGCAAGATGGCGCCACCGGAAGAGAAGGCCAATGCTCTTCTTCTGAAAGGGAAGATACCCGAGGCACGAGAACTCTACGAAAAGGCGCTGGAGAAAAAGAGAACACCTGAAGTTCTGACAGCTTATGCGTCTTGTTTGTTGAATCAGGGTGATACCAAAACAGCCCTATCAATCTTGCAGGAGTCTCTCAAACAAGAGCCTGAGAATCCTAAAACTCTCGGCATGCAGGCGGCCTGTTTCATCGAAAC
>CAYTDR010000305.1:0-8296 GCA_964436185.1 uncultured Candidatus Obscuribacterales bacterium
TCTAGCCGACGCTGTTCCTCAGTCATCCGAACCTTCCGATTCTGATTCACTCACAACCATGCGCACTGCCAAAGCACCGCAATTGTTTTCATCTATGACGCATCGTATACTTATGAGTACGTGAAACGAAAGCCTGGATTGCGATTCCGTCTCCTAGCATGTCATCCAGCTAGAAAACAAGCTTAGTCAGGAGGGTTGAACTTGTATCCTTTGCCCCAGATCGATTCAATAATTGATGGCTTTCCCTCTCGATCGAGCTTCTTCCGAATCTTAGCAATGCAGCTTCTCAAGGCAATCTCCGTGGCATCAGAATCAGTGTCCCAGACACGAACGAGAAGAGACTCGGCCGAAAATACGGCGGCAGGATGGCGCATAAAAAATTCCAGCAAGGCCAGCTCCCTGCGCTGGAGCTTTATTTCGGCTCCAGCCAGCTCAACCTTGCCCGTCTCCGGATCTAGAGTCAGATCAGAGAATCTAAGCACGTCTGTGACAACTTGAGCAGGTCGTCGCAGAAGAGCCCGCACTCGTAAGAGCAACTCCTGCACGAGAAACGGTTTGACGAGATAGTCATCAGCGCCGACCTCGAATCCTTGTGCCTTCTCATTGATCTGTCCGCGAGCAGTGAGGAATAAGACTGGACTGTTGCCACCGTTCTTCCTGTATTCACGGCATATGTCTATCCCGGAACAACCAGGCAACTCCCAGTCCAAAATAATGAGGTCGTAGTGACTGCCTTTTATATAAGCCAAACCGCTCTTCCCGTCGGCGACCGAGTCGGTGGTATGGTGTTGTGTTTGAAGCGCCTCGGAAAGAACTTTGCGCAAAGACTCATCGTCCTCAACCACCAGAATCTTAGCCATCAGATTGTTCCTTTGCCATAATCAAGACAATTATACGAAAAAGCGGTCATTTGCTTTCTGTATAATCAGCTTTGATACGTCCAGTATCGGTCTCTTCAAGCAGGTGAAAATCCGCGAACCTTTGTGCAAATCAGACGCAAACTGATCTTTGTTGTAGCGGCCCCTGTTGTTGTTCAGGTTGGCCTCGGCTGTGTGATCGCCTCTGCACTCAACCGGTTCGAGACCTTACTAAGTGAGGATATCGCCAACAAGCGGCTCACCGCAGTATTTGACAAGTTGCACAATGAGCACAGCAACTGCATGGCATCTGCGCTTTTCTACGGTGTCGGACGCTCACCCGACATGCTCAAAATCTACCGAACCAATTCCGTAAAAAGAGACCAGACGCTCCAAATGATCCATCGCAACTATAGCGATACTCCAGCCAACCGTGCGTCAACAAACTCCATTGTCTTTCGAATCTCCAAGTCCAAGATGTGGGAAGACGGAATGATCACGGGCAAAATGTTCTTCTACCTGCAAGTAAGCCAGACAGCAGAAGGCGTTATGCTGCCCCAATATTTCGAGCGCATGACAAATGTCTTCTCGCCGCTGCGACAGAATCTGGTCGGAGACAATCAGTTCGAAAAAGCTCTCAATCAATCCGAGTCGGATTTCATCAAACTGCTGCTGGTCGGGTTGATGACGAATCTTACCCTCATCGTGACTTTGTTCTGGTTCGTTCAACAACAAATTGCCATGCGAATCAAGCAAGTTGAGGAGTACGTCAACGACATAATTGAACGAGGAGTTCTGCCACCACCCCTTCGCGGCCACGACGAAATTTCCGCTGTAGCACGACAAATCCACGCTGGTGGACTGCGGATGTTGAGTCACACCAAGTTCCGGTCCGAGGTATTCTCCTTCGTCAATCACGATGCCAGGGCGCCACTAACCGCGGTAGCAGGCTTCCTCAGCCTGGCACGCTCCGGGCGTTTCGGCACGATCGAAGGTGATTATGTAGATGACCTGAAAAAGGCAGAGCTTATCTGTCTCGATACGGCGCTGTTTATGCAAGATGTTTTGGAGCTGGAGAAAGTACGCCAGGGACAGTCCGAGCTGACAATCGACACATACGAAGTGAGCGAGGTTCTCGAGCTTGTAGAGCAGGGCGTTGACCGTCAGGGCATGATACTAAAAATAGTACCACCACAGGCAGAGATCAACTTTTCATGTGATGCCTACTTTCTCGCCAGAACAATATCCAGCCTCTGCAATCGCATGTCTCATCCCCACGCCAAGCAGATAACGGTGGCGCTTACTCTTAGTGAGACAGAGTCGAATATCTCGTTTCACATTCGCGCCAGCGACATCACCTGGCGTGACAATGCGCTGGAGCGAAGCGACCAGTCGCATAACGCAACGGAATATGTCGGACACGTTCGATGGCAACTGGCCAAGCAACTCGCCTCAACACAAGGAGGACACATCGAAGAGACGCCGTCTGACGATGTGATTCCTGCCTACAGCCTCGTCTTTCCCAGGAAGTTTGAGGGCAAGAAAGCGCCTCCAATTTCTTCCGCGCCCCCTGCCGAGGATCTGCTATTCAGAAGCCTCGACAGCGATGCGGAGATTAGCTCGAGCCGCCGAAAGCAGCCTACACTCAATAATCGAGCATCGTTCATACCCAAGATCTTATTGACCGTTCTCATTCCGGTTCTCCTCTCTTCTGTCTCACTTGTAGGACTGACACTGCTGCTCACGACTACGCAAGCTCGACTTGGCGAGGAGAATCGCTCCCGTCAGATAGTCCATACCGCTCAGCATTTGAGAGCAGCTTTCATCGATATGATTATGCTCGCCGTTTTGCAGAACACCAGCGGACGACAGGAACCGATTGAGATGGCACGAGCGGCCAACAGGGATGTCGATCAGTCTCTCGATGAACTGCGCGCCCTCCTGCGAGGAGGAACTGGCTCCAAGGAAAAACAAGTGCTCGCCAATCTCGAAGCGAAGGCGCGCCGCATGAAAAAGATTCAGGTGATTTTGAGTAATGGCAAACCCAGCGACTTGCCTGTTGTCTCTGAGGCTCTTTTCGCCGATCGAAAATCAATGGCCTGGTCAGACTTCTTCTCCGGCAGCGGCAGAGAGATCATTGAGAAGGAACAAGCAGAAAGCAAAGCACAGCGCCTGAGACAGAACACCAGAAGAGACCTGTATGCCGTGCTTATAGTCGGCACGGCTGTGGGACTTCTATCGTCGGTTATCTCACTGAGTTTTCTCTATATTGCGTTTCTCACCCGCTTCTATCAACTGGAACGCGACGCCAGGAATCTGTTTACAAACGAAACGATGGGAGAGCCCGTCAGCGGCAACGATGAACTGAGTCATTTGGACAGGTTTATTCATAGCTGCAGTTTGATGCTTCGCGAGAAAAACCAGGAGCGTCAGCGAGTCCTCAGATACCTGAACGAATATCTGAGAACAAAGCTGGAGATTATCCGCTCTCTCCTCGTTCGTATTCGCGACAACTCGCAAACCTTGTCCGAGGCGGGAGGTAAGAGATTTTCCGATACGATTGCCGAAATTATTCGTTTGGAGAAGCTCCTCGACGAGCTTGTAGATATGGATGCAATCGAGATGAGAAGCCTGTCGGTAAAGATCAATCCTCACGTATCAGTCAACAAGCTAGTTGAAACAGCGGTAGCTGCAGTTCGAGCTTCTGCGGAGAGAGAGGCCATCGAGATCGTCATAGATAAAGTCGATTTGGTCGTGAAAGCCGATGAAGAAAGAGCCGTCAGAGTTTTGATCAACTTGCTCAGCAATGCCATCAAGCACTCATCTGCCGGACAAAAGGTCGTGGTGAAAGCAGTGAAACTAACACACAAAGTTCGCATAGAAGTAATCGACCAGGGTCCCGGTATTTCGGACGAACTCAAGGAAAGGCTGTTCGACAGGTTTGCCGGCCAGGCCGAGAGCGGTCAATCACGAGACAGTATCGGTCTGGGATTGTACATCGTACGTTCGCTGATGCAGGCCCAGGACGGCGAGGTCGGAGTGCGGAATATGCCAGGCGAAGGAAGTGCGTTCTGGATCACGCTTCCCTGGTAGCGTGGAACGCACTGCCTGGCTCCTCAGTCTAGGCGCTCACCGGTGTGCTCGACTCAAATCCTGGCCGAGTTTCTCGCCCGTCAGGGCGGTCGTCTACCAGAGCCTATCCGCACGCGCAGCGGCAGCGGACGACGAACCAAAACGTTCCGGCAAGAAATCCAATCTTGAACAATCAACCATATGACGAACAGATACCCAGCAGCACTAGCGACCCCCGCAGAGAAAATAAAATTCGAAAGCATAGATAGATCAAAACACATGTGTGTCCCTCCTGAATTTGACCCACATAGATCAATACGGTCAAGAGGAACTAAAAGTTCAAATGTCACAGCCTCGCCGCAGCGGCATCGAACCGACGGCTACGAGCCATTCTTCAGAGATCCAATCACTTTCTCAATCGAAATTCGGACTTGCTGGTTTGTGCGTTTTTTCGCTAATAACACAAGGAGAGCGAAATGCAAGCATACATTTTTCGCCACCTTATTTAATATCACAAGCAGAGCCAACTCGACTTAGCGAGTCTTGACTAAATCAGCCGGTTTCTCCGTTCCCGCCAATGGCTTAGCAGCCAGCCGAGGATCGGAACTACCGTCTCCTTTCAAGAATCGTTTTAAGTGATAGCTAGCTATCCTCATATATGCAAGCGACATGAGACCACCATAGGCGATCCCGTCCAAATACCAGCGGTTCCCGCGATAATGCTTGCGCCAGAAGCGATACAAACCGCGGTGAGACGAGAGAATCATCTTCACTTTCACTTGTTTGATCGACTGACCGTAATGGTGCACTACTCTGGCGGCGGGGGTAAACCAGATCTGCCCGCCGTTTTGTTTGATTCGATAGCACCAATCAACCTCTTCAAACAACATGAAGAAGCCTTCGTCGAGCATTCCGACCTCTTCAATAATCGAGCGTCTCAATAGCAAACATGCGCCTTCCGGCTGATCGACCTGGCGCTCGTCATCGTGGTTCCAATCCAGCATCTTGTAGGCGCGGAATCTGGCCCCATATTGCCTGAGAAGAGGACGGTCGAACAAAGAGCTGAGACCGATCAATTCATACAGCATGCCCAGAAAGGTCGGAAAACTACGGCATGAGCGCTGAATCGAACCGTCCGAATTGAGAAGTTGCGGCGCCACCACCTGTGCTTCCGGTCGAGTTTCGAGGAAGTTGAGCAGCGTCCTTAGCGACCCATCCTCAACTTCGGTGTCCGGGTTGAGCAAAAGAACAAAGTCGCCGGACGCCTTCTTCATAGCCTGATTATTGGCCTTAGCAAAGCCGAGGTTATCTCGGTTCTCCATAAGGTCAACCCAGGGATGCTTTTCGCGCACCATCTGCGCCGAACCATCGGCAGAGGCATTGTCGACGAGAAAAACCTGCACTGGGCGGGCAAGAGAATCCACTTCTCGCTTCAATGCCACAAGACAGCGATCGAGAAGTTCGCGTGTGTTCCAGCTAACAATAATTATGGAGAGACTCATGTGGGTACATTTTAGCGGCGCGATTGGCGGCAATACTTAAATAATCTTGTTTCGAGAGGGATTTTAAGAGGTTCGGGCATCGCCTGCCGGAGAGGTCGTCAACTGGCGAGCAGTCATCGTTTTCCCTCTAAACACGATGGAAGACTGGAAACGACCGGCAAACGCGAAATCCAGCCTGCTGGCTGACTGAGAATCATACCGGCACAAGTAACAGCACTCTCACATGAGCGCATTATTATCCTCAACATCCACTGCTAACTGAGTCAGCGACAGTAAAATTTGCAACTGTATGTGGCTAAAACGTCTAACTGACTGTCTAATAGCGACTGGAGCCGTGGTGGGCCTGTCGCCGATACTGATTGCCATTGCGGTGGCCATCAAATTAGATACTCCAGGACCGATCATCTTCAAACAGAAACGGTTCGGACGCCACGGCAAATTCTTTGAAATTTATAAATTCCGCACGATGGCTGTAGGCACTCCCGACCTGCCGACCGATCAGATGCAGAAGCTTCCCAGCCGGGTAACCAGAGTAGGTGCGGTTTTGCGCAAGACGAGTCTGGACGAGTTGCCACAACTATTCAATGTACTGGCTGGCCAGATGAGCCTGGTAGGACCGAGACCGGCTTTGTATAATCAAGTCGAGCTCAATGCCATGCGCAGCGAACGGGGTGTGCTCGAGTATCCGCCAGGGATTACTGGATGGGCACAAATCAACGGTCGCGATGAGGTTCCAGATGCCCGAAAGGTGGAGCTGGATGCATGGTATTGCGACAACTGGAGCTACTTGCTCGACTGGAAGATCATCCTCTCCACCTTCGACGCTGTGTTGAGCAAGCGCGGCGCCTTCTAAAACAGACTGAAACAACAGCAGGAGCACGACATGAAGGGACTTATTCTCAGCGGCGGCAAAGGCACAAGAATGCGGCCGATTACACACACTGCAGCCAAACAGCTCTTGCCCGTGGCCAACAAGCCGATTCTCTTCTATGGTATCGAGGCTCTGGTAGACGCTGGTATCAAGGAGATTGGCATTATCATCAGCCCGGAGACCGGCGACGATGTAAAACTGTGTGCCGGCGATGGATCACGCTGGGGAATCAAAATCGAGTACATCCGCCAGGATCAGCCGCTCGGTCTTGCCCACGCCGTAAAAACAGCCCAGGACTTCCTCGGCGACGACACCTTCGTTATGTACCTGGGCGACAACCTGATCAAAGACGGCGTCGGACCGCTGGTTGAGCGCTTCAAAGAAGGTAAGGCAGATGCTTTCATCCTTCTCAAGGAAGTGGAAAACCCGAGTTCCTTCGGCGTCGCTCAACTTAATGGCGACGGTCGTATTATCAAACTGGAAGAAAAGCCGGCTCAGCCAAAATCTAATCTGGCTCTGGTCGGCGTTTATCTCTTCAACAACAAGATTCACGAAGCTATCTCCAAAATAAATCCCAGCAAGCGTGGCGAACTGGAGATTACAGACGCAATCCAAAAGCTGATCGAAATCGACTATCGAGTCGACAGCCATATTCTCTCGAGCTGGTGGCTGGACACAGGAAAGAAAGACGACATGCTGGAAGCCAACCGCGTCGTGCTCGATGAGATGACTGAAGTAAATATCGAAGGCTCGATCGATGACAGCTCGCGTGTCTCCGGTAGAGTAACGATCGGCAAGGGAACGAAGCTGGTCAACTGCACAGTTCGCGGACCGGCCGTAATTGGTCGAGATTGCCACCTGGAAAACAGTTATGTCGGACCGTTCACCTCGATCGGCGACAGAGCCCGTGTGTCTTTTGCCGAAATCGAACACTGCATTCTGCGTGAAGACTGCCAGATTCTCGACTTCCACGGCAGAATCGCCGACAGCTTGATCGGCGTGAACGTCGAGCTTTCGCGGGGAGAGCACAGGCCCGTCGCTTACAGGCTGATGCTTGGTGATGACAGCAAAGTCGAAGTCGTCTAGTAAATTGCATGCTTACAGGCTGACGCTGGCTCCGCTGAATCAATGTCGACGGTTACTGCATGAAACATGAACATTGAGCTCTTTCCCAGGAGAGCTCAACTGTTGTTTCTATAGCTGATGCTCAGTGACAATAGCAACGCGCATACCGTTTACCGGCATGCACGCAGGTTCTTTCTCGGGGGAGTACAGACTGACGTTGGGCGACTACAGTAATGTCGAAGTGGGTTAGCTTAGCGCTTGAACAATCTCAGAATAAAGCCCATAAATCCACCCTGATCAGCCGCTGAGTATTTGCCTCTGAGATTGCGGACCTGCTCATTGGTAATTCCTTCGCCTTCAGTCGAGCCGATGTACGACTGTGCTCGCCTGCGAATCGGGTCATTGGGATCAAACTCGATGACCTCTTCCTTGTCTTTGCCATCAGGATCAATATCGTATCCTCCGGCAAGGCCGAAATCCTTGTTTTTGCCCGAGACCTGCGGACTTCGCTTCTTTTCAGGTTTTCCTTCGTTCCGATTCGTTAAAGACATATTTCAATCCTCCAGCCGAACTATATACCCTGAATAATTGGTTTGCGAAACGATGAGGCAACGAACAGAAACCAATCCTTACCTGAAAGAAGTTCTTTCCAAGGCAAAGGCCTTTTGCGGCTGCCGGAGAGTTTACCAGATAGACTATAATCAAACACTCGATAGCTCCGGAGAGCTTTGCAATTCAATGGGCGGATCAATACTAGTTATCGACCAGGATCGCAATTTCAGGCGTAAAGTTGGACAACTGTTCAGCAGCCGCAGTTTCGAGGTTTTGGAAGCTTCCACTCCCTGGGATGCACGAAAGCAGACAGGACATCGCAACTTCTCGATCACTATCGTAGATTGCGGTCACGCTCAAGTAGTGAACTGGATTAC
>CAYTDR010000306.1:0-8261 GCA_964436185.1 uncultured Candidatus Obscuribacterales bacterium
CTCCCTAAAGTGCGACACTCGACTCCCTAAAGTGCGACACTCGACTCCCCCTTGGCAGCCGGAAACCCTTGCTGGGGTTGGGTTTCCGGCTGCCTTCATAAGGTATTCAAAAGAATAAAAAAGATCGCGCATGTGCGCGCGTAACTATCTTTATAGGAGATTGACTCCCTACGCTATATGACTTTCCGGAGCGAGGGCGATCAACTCAAGGGCAAGCAACCTA
The DNA here is from genome assembly GCA_964436185.1 of uncultured Candidatus Obscuribacterales bacterium. Classification (GTDB taxonomy): domain Bacteria; phylum Cyanobacteriota; class Vampirovibrionia; order Obscuribacterales; family Obscuribacteraceae; genus CAYTDR01. The sequence continues at coordinate 224 of CAYTDR010000306.1, forward strand.
TAAAGTCGCCCGCCCTCGCTCTCTCCAAGTCTAGCTACGGGGTCAATCTCTGGCGCACGCTTAGCGTGCAGAACAAAACCATTTAGGTAGCCTGCGGCATAAACGGCTCCCTCCCCACGCTGCGCGCGGGTCCCCTCCATTTAATCCTCGGCAGATTTTTCTATAGGAGCTTCAAGCTCACAATCTATGGGCAAGCAGAGGCTTGAATAATCAAGCTGGGCTGTCAAGCACAGATCTTCGCACCCTCTGGTCCTTCCGCCCGGCATCTATAGAGCACCACTGGATATAGTGAAAATCTGCATTTACCACGTCTTCTTAAACGGCTTGCCATGAACCTTTTCGTATTGATAGTCAGTCTCTAGCTGCGCCTGTTTCTCAAAAACCGGATTCAACTTGAAGATTGGAATATCTTTGTATCCCATCGTCACTTTCTCGCTGAGCACTCCGGCTTTGATCAGCGCTTTGATGAGGTCGCGGCAGGCGTCTACCGTCATAACAGGCAAGAAGACAAGAAGAATGAAGTCTCGGCTATAAACTCCATCAACGGTAGTTAGTTAGCCTTTGTCTACCACATTTTATAGTGCACCGCATATAGAACCGAAAGTGGGGGCTTGGAATGCCCCCACGGATTTATCTCATCGGCTTATTCAGCGTCCTCACGGAGGGATAATCCTTTTGCTTTCATACAATGAACTTGCCAAATCTGCAAAATAGTAAGAACTCCATAAGACAAACAGCAGAATGCTGAAATTAGACAATAAACGCAGAGTGACTGAAGGGGCCCTAACTGGAGATACACAAAGAATGAAGAGGTTGTAACCCCAACAGAACCCACAACCGACATCAAGTAGAGAACGAAAGGGCTTTTCCGGTCAACGTAACCAATTGCCAGTATTACAGCTACAAGATAGTAAATCACTCCGAGTAACGCGACTGGAATAGAGCCAATCACGGAAAACTTGCTGTTGAGCACCTGCTCGCAACCAGCGAATACTGTACATGGCGGTATCGTATTGCGAAGGTGATTTGAAGTTAGATACAACGAATCTACAAACCCGACAAATGCACTAATGACGATAAACCAAGGGAGCAACTTACTTCCCATTGATGGCTGCATCAATTTTGTTCCTTATGTCTTTTTCCGAGGTAAGCGGAATCAACACCCCATTGATAAAGATCGATGGAACACTCTGCAAACTTGAGTCCCTCCCGCTCTTGATATCATCAAAAACTTGAGCGAGTAATTGCTTGCTATGAAAATCGACTTCGAACTGTTTAACTGAAAGCCCTAGTCGTGACGACAATCCTACAAAGTACTGATATGCATCCGCCTTTGATTTGTGTGCCCATTCGTTCTGCGTCCGAAGAATTGCATCACGCATGTCAAAGAACTTACCTTGCTTTCCAGCAGCTTCAGCTGCCAATGCAGCCAGCAAGGAATTTTTGTGCAGAGGTGTAGGGAAGTGCCGATGCACGAAATGAACGCGCTCTTTGTAGTCGGTCTCTATTCGACCGAAGAATTCATTTGCCCCTGCACAAGCTGGACATTGAAGATCACTATAAATGACGACGGTAACATTCGATTGAATATTTCCGATACTGTGATCGTCTTTAGAAACTGCTTTACTCAGAGGACTTGATGACCCGCCACTCTGCTGTACCAAAATCGCGGGGAGAAAAAACATCGCAACCGTCGACAAACCGAGTGTCGACAGCGCTAAAATCCAGAGCTTCGATGAGGACGTGAACATCGTTCCCCTTTCAATAAGGAGCTAACATCACTGCAGTAAAAATGAGGGACTATCAAATTGCTTGTTTCTTCGATATGCTTTTTGCTCCTGGGTGTAGAGGTAAAAATGCAAAAAAGCACTTCACTGCTACTTTTAATGATTGTTTGTTTTTCTTCTCAAAGCTATGCAACTGCTACCGAATCTCCTACCCGTCTAGATTATTCAAAAATACTTTGGGAGCCCCGACGACCTGTTAAAGGAGCAACATGTGCTGCAGTAAACGAGCGAAATGTTTTTTTCCAAGCTGCCCAATACCGATCTGAACACCCACTAGAACTAAAGTACATCCAAAGGGACCAGCGGAATCTTCCTCCTTACTTACGAGAATGGTTCGACCAATTGGGAAAAGAGATTACTTATCGCTTTGGTAAATTGAATCAAAGAGCAAATGCTGACGATAAACTTGTCGCTTCTGCCACAGAGTTTAAGGTTACGTCTGACGGCAAAATCACAGACATCACTTTCGTTGAAGGTTCGCCCAGTGATGCATTCCGTGCAATGATTACTGACGTGCTTATTGGACTTGAAGGAAATCCTGTCCTGTCCTTTCCAAAAGAGCTCATCCGAAGCGATGGAACATATCCGCCAAATATCTATGTGAATGGCATATTTTCCCAAAACTATGGAAAGCGATATCTCAAGTAATCACCACCGCTTCGAGCGATACAATTGACAGAAGCGAATTGACAGAAACGAATCTCAAAAAACAGAGCAGAAGCAAGTGCTTCTGCTCTGTTTTAAGCACCCTGATTTTTTACGGCAGGCTCCAACCAGTACCGCTTGTTGGGCATCCTGCATTTGCAGGACCAGGCTTTAGCACAGCAGACATCTGAGCAGCAGTGGGAAGTGATCCTGTATCCACAAGCTTCTGAATCAGAAACATCGTGCAGCTAAATCTTCCCGAATTAAGATAATGAGCTACACCCATTGGAGCGTCATCAGAATACCCTGTTTCGCGCGCCACCTCATTGGCGAAAATTTCCATGCGCTGGGTAAACCGATCCCCAAACCCAAGCTGGAGCACCTGCTTGTTTGTTGCTCCATTATAAATGCCAGTCATTGGAAGGGAATTGTGACCAGCACCACTGCAGATATAATTACCAACAAAGTCTTTGCGCCCGTTGAAAACCCCTCCAATTCCACATGATGTCAACGCGTTGAAGTTCTGCCAGTCTTTATCCAGAAGATCCTGGAACATAAATGAGTTCGATGCATAGTTATCGCCACTTGATACAAGAGTGCTGTAACTATAGTCTAACCAGTGACCCGCCTCGTGAACAGTGAACCATGCGACACCAGCATAGGTATCGATATCGATACCATTACCGTTTTCCAAGACAATGGCAGACCATAGTGGAACATTCCCAGGACTGGCGGGATACCACGTGATCCCGTGAGCATCAAGCGGAAAGTCGCCAGAGTTATTACCAGGTGCGGGGTGAGGAAGACCTCTTTCAGTAAAGTATGTGTCGTATTCTGTTTGGTCCGCGAAGATGTAAAAGATCGCAGACTCCGCAGCCAGCTGAGTATACGCATCAGGACCTAGAACACCAAGGGCGTATATGGAACCTGCCGCACCATTGGCCTCCGATGTCGGGGTCGTTCCACATTTCAGCACCGAGCCGTCATAGGGATACGCAGGAACCCCTGTCTTCGTGACTGCAGTACAGTTGATCGTGGTCGCTTGTGCATGAGAAGATGCGACGAAAAAGCCTGTCACCACAGCCAATGCACTGAGCACTTTGATTGGAAGTTTCATGTCTCTTGCCTTTCTATTGTTTTCGGCTGCAAAAAATACCCGCTCCGCAAATGCATCGATTCAGACTCTCTGCTTTGCGAAGCTAAGAGAGAGAATTCTTCGATGGGAGTTCATTAATGGCCAATAGCAGTCGCACACCGATGGGTGCCACAGCTATTTGACGTCAACTCAGTTTTACGGGCGGTGCGAATACCTTGGGGCTTAGGGGGGTCGAAAGGAAGGTCTGCAGTCTAAATAGACCTCAAGCTGGAAAACGCGACTTATGACACAACATTTCCGACATCGGCCTAGCGCTAATTGACTCTCCGGTGTGAAAATCGAGTAAGAGCGCTGGTTTAAACACTTGCAACCCAGTCTTGAAAAAGCGCAGAATCGTATGGTTTCTTCACAAGCGAGCAATCGAATCCCCATCTGTAGAATTGGGCTAGCGCTAGCTGATGCGGCTTGGAAACTGCGGCTGTCAGCTTTGTGATACCGAAAGCGATACTGGTGAGGAGCAACACGTAACACACGTTGACAGTCGAAACTAGCTTGGGGCGGAACCTCCGCACTCAGCAATGTCTTCCTTACAAACAGTGTGAAGTCCGAATGAGGTTGTCGAGAAGAAATTACTTCTTTAGAGTGATTACACAGCTAGTACATAGTGACAAGTGACATATGACCAAAAATGCAGAACGAATATTCAGTTAGCCATATGCTCTAACTCACTCAAGCACAAGAGTCGTTTATTGCCCCTGCACAAGAGTCGTTTATAGCCCTCGGAAGGTCAGTCAAGAGGATGTCGGCGGATAATTAGCCTGCCAGGCAATTTTGAGCAGTGCTGAAGGGGCGCAGAAGCTGGATCGTGATTTCTGGAGTGCGGAGCCGGAAGCGACGAAGGAGCTGAAGGCAGGATAAAGGAAACTGGACAAAAATCTGTAATACAAGCACTGTGCTTGTATTTAGAGTCGGACGTGCTCACCCCGAAACTATATGTCTCGCCGGACCAAAGCTGAAATACTTGAGCATCAGGCCTATTTAGTGTCGGACAGCCTTTGTATTACAACTGCTACGGAGTAGCAGGATAAAAGAGCGCCGGCTCGGCGCTCGAAACGTTTGCTCCATAAGGGAGGAAAGCCCGGCAACTTTTTTCGAAGATACCGATAGACGCGGCAACAAGCTCGAAGCCCTTGTTACCAGTACCTTCATTGCCCGGCTTACGGACCTCGATCCTGATTGTTTGATACTCCAGCAGATCCGGAGCAATGGAAAGCCCAGGATCAATACTCTTCTGAATCGCAGGTAAGTAAATGACCAGAATTGGAGGAAGCCTTCGGCTCTATAAGAGCTTCTGGCCAACCTCTCCAACAACACTGCGACTTACTTATTCAGGATTGCCAAAATCGTAAGCGCTATGATAAACAAACACAGAACTAAATTCTCCACGTGGATCACCTCCTCGTTGTTGGAGTTTTGTACAGAGGGTTGAGTTGCAGCTCTTCCCTCTGGTTTTTTGCTAACTCTAATACTTGTTTCTTCATCGTCTCCAAAACTCCTCTTTCTCATCCACTAAAGATTGTATCGACCTCTCCGAAACCTATTTTTCAAAGTGTAGTTCAACGTTTTTGCTAATCAATTCTGTGGACCTTTCAGTTTTATCAATCCACCATCGCTCTGAATTAGCATCAATCAGAAAACCTGTAATCCACCATGGAGCGAGAATCCTACGTCCTCAATGAGTGTACTACGACTTGTCGTAGCAAGATGGCGTTCTATACTTTTTCCTTTTTCACACGTCCATTGAGATACTTGACTCATTTTTCAAAGAAAGATGTTCATTCACTGCATTTGAGTATGGGAGGAACATTGGCAAGCCTCAAGAGGGTTAACGCTTTACGGTACAACCCGAAAACCTTATTCCAACTCAACTTTGCCAATTCAACAGTACCTTCCGATACCTGCTGTAAGAAGGCATTAGTAAAAATGGAGCTCACTGATCTGGTTTGCTCGGTCACTGCTAATGCTCGGGGCTCCAGTTAGGGATCCATTAAGGCGCTGATCAAAGCTGAGATCCTCTGCGAGAAGGTTACGACAGGACACAAAGATATTCCAATCTTCAAGCTCAATCCGGTTTTTGAGAAACAGGCGCAGCTAGAGACTGACCATCAATACGAGAAGGCTCACGGCGAACCGTTCAAGAAGACATGGTGATTCAGCGCGAAATCAGTTCGATCTGGTGCCCCGAATTAGGGTTTCACTATATCTGGTGGCGATAGGCAGATGCCGGCGGGGAGACCAGGGGCTTGGAGATGGTAAGCTGGTGGGAGATTCGGACGCCCAGGGCGAAGGGTATCGATGAAACATAATGCAGCTTATCTGACGTTCCTACCGAGAAACCATGCGCAAAAGCGGTACCACCAGGTTGCTTTGATCTGCCCAAGCTCTACTTCAAGTTGCTTCACCTTCTCATCCTGTACTTGCGCTCTGGCTGCTTGTGCTTGGAAATCAGGAAGCAGCTTTAGTTGCTGTTCATAAGTAAGCATCTGATTTTCGAGGAATCCATTTCGATAACTTGCGGCTTCCAACTTTGATGCTTGCTCCTTAACGAGGTTCGCCAACACAAGAATCGTTGGATTATCAGTCGATTGAACCACTGTGGATCTAGTCTGGTCATCACTGATTTCCAGCCTTGATCCGGTGCGAATTCGCCATTCCGGTCCTCTCGGTCCAGCCACTTTCCACGCAGGTAGACGCTGTTCTTTTATCCATCGTCTTATTGTACGTTCAGTGACATCAAAAGCCCTGGCTGCTTGTGCTAAAGTCCACCCTTGATCCGCGCTGGAATCAAGAGATGTGCTGTTTGGATCAGCTGTAGCGCTAAAGAGTTGCTCCAGCCCCCCCAATGACAGAGGTTCCGTTATTTCTACATCCACCGGGTCCAAGATAAGACCACTTTCTAGTAATGTCCAATCGGTTCATTATGTGCAGGTTCTCGGAACTTGTCCAGGGTGGATATGCCCCGCATATAGAGGCAGATCAATTGATTGCCGTAGTAGTACTGGCTATAGTTGCAAGTTGAAGTGTCTGCCATGCGCAAAATCCCAACAGAGTCATTAGCGAATAGTTGAGCGGGATTCTGGTACAGCGCAAGGGACAAAACGCCAAAACCTAGAATAAACGCAATGCAAAAAAAGACAATAAAACGCGCTGAATTAGTGCCGATTAACCAGGCTCTAGACGGCCTTGAGGATTTTTTCCAAGGCGAACAGAGAGAAGATGACCGAATTGTATGGGCAGAGCCACAACTATACTTATTACCTTTTTGTGTGCCGCAAGACCGAACGGCAGAACGCTTTCGTCAAATCCGAATCAGTGAGACAATCAATATTGCTGGTGAAGTAAAACACCGTTCGTTTATCGTTACGCCTCATCCAGACTTGGGGTTGCCGGGCTCTTTTGAGTTGGAGGTAATGACGGGTGTGTACAGAGTCGCTGATATTCACTTCAAGGAGAATGGCTCGTTGTCAGAGTTTCTGGATCTTGGTACATTCCGCTCATTTCTGGAAACAATTGGACGTCCAGGAACTGGTAAATACATCAAAATGCTCAAAGAGGCGCTTCGCCGCTTAGCTGGAACTACTTGCATTTCAGAAGGCTTTTTTTACAGTAAGCCTCGCAACTTGTATGTGATCGAAAATTTTTCATTTATTACAAGTCTGCAGATAGCCGGAGAGTCAGACTTTAGTGGGAATACGTTTGAACGCACACGGATTCGATTGCATGAGTTCATCAGAGAAAATCTGAGTAGTAACTTTCGGACAATGATTGACTTCGACGCTCTCCAAAATCTTAAGACTGGCATCGCAAAACCATTGTCGCTTCATCTTGCATATCGTATCTTCAAAAACAAAAGTAGCGAATGGATAGCTGATTATGACTGGCTTGCGGAGCGACTTGCGATCAAGGTTTACGAAGATTTGAAAGCAGCGCGAAAGCAATTGAAGCCTGCACTTGTGGAGTTACAAAACAACGGCTTTATCGAAGACTGGCAGTGGACTGGCAAGAAAATCAAGTTTCTGGCAGGACCGCGGTTGGCCGAGATGCACAAGCGACGTGTAAACGCAAAAGACGCGTGGGTAGCCTTTCAGCAGGAACAAGCCCGAACGGAAACCTTGATTACATCCCATAAAGCAAGAACAGTTGTTGAAGCGACACGCCAGGAAGCATTTGACCCGTTAGCTACGATCTGTACTGAATTTGCCGTCCGTGGCTGGGCCGCCGTCTCTGACAAGGCCAGAACACGAGGGTTGACTGTTGATGTTTTGACACAGGCAGCCACTGAACGAGGGCACACAATCCGAGATTCTGCCACCTGACAAGTGCGACACTCGACTCCCTAAAGTGCGACACTCGACTCCCTAAAGTGCGACACTCGACTCCCCCTTGGTATGGTCGAGTGCGACACTCGACTCCCTAAAGTGCGACACTCGACTCCCTAAAGTGCGACACT
>CAYTDR010000307.1:0-8257 GCA_964436185.1 uncultured Candidatus Obscuribacterales bacterium
TCACTTCGGTCGTTTGTATTACTTTAGTGTCGTTGGGAGTATCGGCTGTCATTTTCGCATCGAATATGATCCTGCTCAATTTCTCTAAGTGGACTATCGGTTTGCTCTGATCTGTCATATCACCGACATTGAGAAATCTTTGAGCGATAACACCCGCGATAGGGCTAACGACCTTGGTCCACGCGAGTTGGGTGGTGACGCTTAGCGGAGCAACCTTTGACTCTGCGACTTTAGCCTCAGCGGCTTCGACCTGAGCTTTAGCCAACTCCACCTGACTGCGTGCAGCGACCACATCCTTTTCTGCAACGATGTCTTTTTCAAAAAGAGCCTCTGTGCGAGTCAAATTCTTGTTCGCTAGATCCAGTGCAATCTTCGCCTGGAGTACCTGATTGAGGGCTGTACGCTGCGGCGCTGTGGTCTGCTGTAGTTGAGCAACAAGCTGCTGATCGTCCAAAACTGCTATTAACTGCCCTTTGGAGACTTTCTGTCCTGGAATCACGAGAACCCTGGTGATCTTTCCTGCGATGTTCGGTGTGACGGAAACGGAGTGATCTGGCAATGCGATCACCTGACCCGGAAACGTAAGACGCTTTTGAACGAATGCTGTCGTTACCCGCATCGTTGGAAGAGATACGTGATGCTCTTCCTCATGGCTCGCTGTTTCAACATGCGCTTCTTTTGCCTGCTGGCAAGATGCCAGCAGGCAAACAACAGAGACTGCGAGAAAGGCACTCGAGAGGGCTTTCGATAAGAAGGGCGAGTGATTTCTCTCGGTTGTGATTATGGTCATAGTAATGGGTGTCCTACAGCCTGCTCGAGGTCGTTAAGCGCAAGTTGATACTCCAGTACGGACTGAAGGTATTGAGTGCGGAGAAGAATGTTGCGTTGCTGTACATCAAGCACGGCATTGATGTCGGTATGTCCCAGCTTGTAGCCGAGATCGGCGCTTATTGTCAGCTGATTCGAAGCGGGAATTGCTTCCTGCAAATATCGGCGAATTTTTGCGCGGGCCATTTCAACGCGGCGATAAGCCAAGGCAACTTCAGATTCTATAATGTTTCGCTGGCTTATCTCTGTCTTGTTCCATTGATTGATATCTGCTTTCGATTTAGCTATTCGTCCTTGTTGTCGGTCGAAAACAGGCATGAATACTTGCGCCTGGACGTATGGCACCTTCCGCTCCTGCGGTCCATTAATGCGATCTTCTATCATTAGTCCAGCATTGACCAATCCACGAGGAAAGTTGTCGGCTCTTGCCACTTTCAATTGTGATCGTGCTACCGCTGCGGCTTGCTGAGCTACTTTCAGCTCGAATCTACTCTGATATCCTTCTTGCACCAATTTTTGCCTTGCCGGCATCTCTCTGGACAAATTGGGAAGCAGCCCGAAAGTGTCAATCGTCGTTTGCTCATGCAAGAGCGAAGGAAGATTCATTGGCGCATCAGCAGGTCTGCCAATGAGAATATTCAACTGCTCTCGGCTGCGATCGACCAGGAGGTGCGCTTGCTCGGCATCGAGTTCGGCTTGAATGACAGCCAGCTTTGCCCGGTGAACATCAAGCTTTGGTACGTCGCCATTTTGAAATCGCTGATCAGCGTTTGATTGCAATCTCCTGGTAAGTCCTACCAATTCATCCTGAGTGGCAGCCAATTCCGAAGCCATGATCAATTCAGCATAGAGGCGTCGTGCTTGTCCACGAAAGTTCCATAGAACTCGAGCAAGTTCCAAATCCGCCTGCTCGACTTGTTTACGCGCTGCAATCAGGCGGAAAAGAATGAGCCAAGGTGCCTCAAATTGGATGGTGGCTCCGAACTTGTAAGTGAATTGGACTTGCAAGTCTGTCATGAAGCCAGGATTCGGAAAGACTGTGGCTTGCTTGAGGGCAGCTTTTGCTAGCGGTATTTGAGAGCGGGACTGCTCGAGTCGCGGACTGTTTGTCAGTCCTTCATTCATAACTTGATGCACTGTGACGATGCTCGAGCGCAGCAAGATCTTGCCTTGTTCCGGCGGGGACTGAGGTGGTGCCTCTAACTGCTGCGGTGGCACAGTAGCGGCCTGCAGTTGGCCAGGCATGGAGAGCGCCAAAAGAAGGCCGGTAATTGCTTTCCCGAGTCTTGATGAAAGAGAATATGGTGGGCTCTTCTTACAGATCCATCTGGTCATCGGAGTCACTCAAGCCTGCCACTGGGTGAACTTTTTACGCTTTTAACGTCGATCTTGAATGAGGTTCGTTTGCCTGGTTCACTCACTACGGCTATCGTGCCGTCATATTTATCGACAATTGCCTTGACAATGGACAGGCCCAAACCATTTCCGCCAGAGTCGTACGAGCGTGCTTGATCTGCTCTCCAGAAGCGCTCAAATACCTTTGGAATATCATCTTTGTGAATCCCAATCCCTGAGTCTGTAACTGTGATCCGAATCCCTCCATTGCTGGTGGATGCTGATATCGAGACAGTTCCTTCGTTGGGCGTGTACTTAATCGCATTGTCTAAAAGGTTTCTGAGAACGCAGTCCAGATCATCACTGTCCATGGAAACATGCAGATGTTCCGGAACATCACTCTGAAGCTTTAAGCTCTTTTTCTTAGCCCCTGGAGCTGCCTTTTCGAGAGCAATGCGAACTTGCTCGCTGAGCTCAAGGTGAGAAGGGGAGGAATTCCATCGCGGTTTTTCCACGAGCTGCTCGCTTTTTGATAACATCAACAGGTCTTCCGTCAACTTCTCTATCTGCTGAGCACCGCTGGCGATGGCTTCAAACTTCTCCTTGTCTGTTGCTCTCATGCCATCAGCGTGTCGCAATGCGACATCCGAATTCGTGCGAATTGCAGTGATTGGAGTTCGCAGTTCGTGCGCAGCGTCTGCACAAAATTGCTGCAAGAGTTCGATGTTTTCTTCAATCGGTCGTAGTGCTTGCCGTACCAGCAAGAACACCCCGGCACCGCTGGCGGTGACTGCTACCAAGCCTCCGAGAATTAGACACTGAAGCAATAGCAATTTTTGTCCTTCAATTTCCACAAGCGGATGACCTACTCTCACGTAGCCCAAAAGCTTTCCATCTGCTATTGCGGGTTTCGTAAAGACTAAGGCGGCAGGATCCGACTGCCGTTGGAATGATTCTTGGCGTTTAAGCGAGACTGTTAGAGGCATAAGGCCTTTCTCGATATCGAGCTTCCCATGCGTATCAAACCATTGGATTCGCATATTCTGAAGAGCTGGTGAAGCCTCGACGGGAAGCGCAGAAACGATGAGATCCGGCTTTCCATTATGTGATTCACCATAGTCATCAAAATCGATCGAAGAGATAGTAGAGTCAGCTATGGAGCGAAGCTTGTCCTTCAATTGAACATCGAATTCTGCGCAACCAAAGCAATAGACGGTTCCACAGAAGATGGCTAGAACAGCCACGAACACAGCAATATTTATAAGCACTAATCGCTTTTGCCACTTCTCAAACATTGTTCTTCAGTCTGTATCCAAATCCATAAACAGTCTCTATCACTTCTTCTTTGACTCCGGCCACGGCAAGTTTCTTTCGCAATGTCTTTATATGCGTCTTGATCGTTTCTTTTCCGCCACCAGACTCCTGCGACCAGAGCTTCTGTAATAGTTCCTCGCCTTTAAAAGTCGCCGCCGGATTGTGCGCAAAATGCACTAAAAGTCTGTATTCTGTCGGAGTTACGTCAATTACGCGATCGTGATGCGTTACTGTGCACGAAACAGTATCTATTTGCAGCGGGCCACAGGAAATCACCGCGGTCCGTTGTGCTATCGATCTCCGAGATAGCGCCCGAACTCTCGCCGAAAGCTCATCCAGGTCAAATGGCTTCGTCATATAGTCGTCAGCGCCGCAATCCAAACCACCAATCTTGTCCCGTTTGTCGGAGCGAGCCGTGAGCATCAGAATGGCGCAGGAATTGCCCTTGTCTCTGAGTTGCTTGCAGACAGCGAAACCATTCAGCTTAGGAAGCATCAGGTCAAGCAGGATAATGTCATATTGGCCGACCATCGCCATTTCCAGCCCTTGCAAGCCATCGAACGCCACGTCGACAACATATTTTTGATGTTGCAATTCTTCCTTGAGTGGAAGAGCTATTCGTTGATCGTCTTCGACAATTAGAATTTTCATTTGCTTGCTTCTTTTCGAGTTTAGAACACTACTGGTGATAATCGGGTGAAGACCTCGTTGTCAAGTCTGGGCTCTTTTCCAGAACTTCAGTCCCTCTATGATGGTTACTCTCTTTCGATCTTTCCGCCATAATTTTTCCGCCAATCACCCACATCTACGTTCTGTCGGTGATACCGACCAGGGCGGTCACAACGATGGACGGAGCAACAACTGATCGTAGTTGATGTCAGTGCAGCGCAGCATGCTTGGATTGTTTTTCCACATAATCTTTCGAGCAACAGTAGTCTCTTCAGTGAGTCACACGCTTCTCTGAAGGCAAATACTTCTCGACCAATTCTCGAAGTTCGTCTTGAAGCATAGGTTCATCCAGATTCCTTCCAACATTTCAACAGTATGAACCAGCGTAAACCAAAACTTGGACTTTCCCTTATGCCGACGGATGACTTTCATCAGGCGACAGATGAGCTTTTCAGAAGGGAACAGGTTGAAGTCATTGAATGGAATTTTGATTTTGCATGGAACGGCGCAATCATTGAACCGTGATGCCAGGAGATTATCGACCGCTTCGGCAGCTTGAACGCATTGATTGGACACGGTCTTCATGCATTGCCGAGAATCATTCGAGCGGTCAGGGAACAAAATAGCGAAGTTTATATGCAACAACATTGCATTTGTAATTGTTCGCAAATCGAAGCGCCAAGTGGAACCGAAAAGCAGATTGACATTACGGCTCAGCAAACAATCAGAGTCCCTATCATCGGATGTGATAGATGAAACCAAACGAAATGTAATTACCGACAGAACAATATGGATCTAACGTATAGCCTTGTCCTGGTTTCGCTCTTTGTCTTTCAGCCTCTTCTCGACCCATTTGATTAACTCACTGGCCACAGAGAGAATGAGTGCAGACGCCACCGTTAAGAGTATTTTATTCATCATATCTGCATCTTCCTTTTTGTCTTTTCTGCTCATCAATAGTTGCTTGTGTATTCTTTCGCGACGTCGGTCTGTTATCTGATACTCAGCGACGCCCGTTTGGTAGCCGGTGTCGTGCTAGCCGTCAACATAGAATCAGCTGTGCCTGTGTTTTTTGATAATGTATTCTCTGCGCAAGGTGTCATCCATCCGTTTGTTTTTCTTGTCCAAGACTTCCAATTTCTTCTTGGTAGGAACAAGAGATTGATTTGTGAATGGAACCGCATTCTGCGCAATGAGATAATCGTCAAACAGTTGACGAGCTGACCCAAAGTATTCAATGTAGCCTACTTGCAAAGCTTTTGTTTCTGGTGTGGAACCAAGTCGTTTCATGTCTGAAAGTGCACGCCCGTATTTTTTCGACATACGAATTGCCAGTGCCGCATTTTTTGGTTCTGGTTTCTTTGCCTGCAACAGCATTGACTGCCACTTGTCGGCCATGGTCATTTCAGCATCTCTTCGAATCTGATCGTATCCGGCAAACCATTGGCTGACCGTAAGAGTTCGCCGAGTGATGGTCTTCGACACTTCGACCTTCGGTACCTTAAGGGGTTTTGCTACTCGGGTCTTTTGGGAACCGGCTTTGCTTGAGGCGGTCGCTTTGGAACGTGAGCTATTCACGTGGGGTTTGGCTAGAACCGGGTCGTTAGACTCTTTGGCCGAGCTGGCCATACACGCAAATGCGCAGCCTTGTAGACAAGCGAGCAAGAAAACAATCAGAGGTTTACAGTACTCAATGTACATCATGTTGGCCTACTATACCTCCGTCGGCTTTTGGGCACGAGCCAACAACCAGTCGACGAGCACTTTCTTGAGCTCGGGCGAAATTTTTTGGCGCTCGAAAATCAGATGCTCGGCGCTTTTTATGGTCACCAGTTTTTTATCCGCGGCGGCTATCTGATTGAACAACTCAATCGTACCCTCTGGTTTCGCCAGCCTGTCGCTGAGCCCGACTAAAAAGAGAACTGGTGTCTTGTCGATAAGCTTTGCGGTTTCATGGTTTTCGTTCATGAACCGCTGGAACTGCATTAGCTCTTTCGATGATAACTTAAGACGATTAAGAGGATCGTTCTTCCAACTGGTCTGCGAGGCAGTATCTTCAGTTGCATCTTTGATTAGCTGGGTTCCGACATCTAAAGGCTTGCCTCCCCGCATCGTCACCAGCTGCAGTGCCACTCTCAACTTATACTTCGTTTTATGGAATCGATCTCCGGTTGGAACAGACGATACCAGTCCCGCAACCAATTCAGGGTGCTCGGATGCCACGCGCATGGCGATGGCTCCGCCCATCGATTCACCGAGCACGAAGATCGGCTTGTCGGGATAGGCGGTATGGAGCACTTTCAGAGCGCTTTCTACATCCGAGATACACGATTTGAAATCGCACTCAGTCCTTCCTTTTAGCTGCATCCATGCTCCAAAACCACGAACATCCACAGCGAAAACTCCGATGCCTTCCTTTTGCATCTGTTGTCCGAAGTCCTCGAATGCGTCGCTGTTCAACCCCAGTCCATGAACACAGAGGAGAACCACTTTCGGTTGAACATTCTTAGGAAGCCAGGCCCGGCATGGAACTTCAATCTTCAAACGAATCGGACTAGATCGCTTCGCTGTTCGATTCTTCGTAGGGTTCTTTCGATCTGCCGCATCACAAGGTCCGACAGCTCCAAGGCTTGCAATCGCTAGAAGCAGGGGAACAGCAAGATTAATAGCCAGAACTCGAATTGGTACTCGAGTTGATTCACCATTCCGCATTTCAAAAAATAAGCTCATAGCTCGCCACCCTGAAAACAAGAACGGTCCGCACGATGTTTCGTGACAGATGCTTGCTTCCCTTTTTATGATATTCACGCTCGGTGAAAACTGAGTGAAGAAAACATACTTCCCGTTTCTTCTTCCTTAGAACGGAAGGCGATTTCCTGATGTTCACTCAGTTTTAACAAGTTCACTGGATACTCAGAGGAGTAGGACACTGCCCAAATGCTGGGGCGCCGCCCGTTCAGCGTCATCGAAAATTCCGCTGAAACTTCGGTATCAAGCTGAAGCTGAACTTACAAACAAAAACTGCTAACACCAGTTGGCCAGATTACTTATGCAGATCGCAATTGCATCTGCGCTGACCGGTGGTGCGGTCGTCTTGCTGAGGCGAGCCTCAGCTCGACAGCACAAAAAGACCGAGGAAATTCACATGACTATTCTTGCATTTATTTTTTACGTGATCGTCGCGGCCATATGCGCATTCATCGCTGAACGCTTAGTGCCAGGCAAAATTCCAGGCGGATTCTTCACTTCTGCGGTGGTCGGAATCATTGGTGCATGGGTTGGCGGAAGCCTGCTTGGTCACTTTGGTCCGGACCTGGCGGGCGTCTCACTAGTACCTTGCATTCTTGGTACTGCCATTCTTGTCTTCGGACTCTCGCTTTGCAGCAAGCTTTTCAATCGCGGCGCATGAACTCGACTAGCCCATCCATAGACTTAGATTGAACCGCACTCGTTCAAATCAAAACTAGCTTCTTCAGCACGGGGGAAACTCATGAGTAATACGATGCAGGCCAAATTGGCAAAGCTATGGAAGCGCCTCAGCCAGACACAATATGAAGATAGCGCATTCGACACTCTCACAGCATTTGTCAAAGACACTGAGCATGAGTTGATATCGGTCGTCACGGCGCTTCAAGCACATATTGATGTATTGCACGATGAACAGATTCGAAACCAGCTACCGGTCGAACGCTTCGCGGCCTTAGATCGTGCTGTCACCCGAATCATCTCGGATACTAATACTCTCGCCTCGGTATCAGAACAAGCACATAAACCTCTATCCACACAGAAACTAACACTGGAAATGCTGATATCGGAAATCGTAGACGAAACACGATCCGCGTTCAAGAAAAGCCAGGTCAAGCTTTCCTGCAATATCGCCAAAGGCACTACACTAATCGGCAACGCCGGTTCGATGAAAAGCATGATAAAGGGAATAGTACTGACCGTGCTTAACAAATGCCATCAGACGGAAACACTTTCGATAGTGGGTTTGACTCATAAGAAGTGCGTCTCGCTGTCATTCGGGATTGGCTTGGAGACTGGTGACGGCGAATTCACGCCGTGGGAACTGGGGAAGCTGCGATTGCTTCCAACCAACGGAGAAGGCATA
>CAYTDR010000308.1:0-8256 GCA_964436185.1 uncultured Candidatus Obscuribacterales bacterium
ACCTATTTCAAGACGCAGGTGAGAGAAGAAGCCGCCGCCGCGAAACGGCCGGCGACCCGGGAGATGCAGCATAGTGAGCCCTCGTGGACTCGAGGCAATGTCCAAGCTTTGGAACACCTTAGCTCCTCGTCGACGCACTTCGGTTCTTGATATTCGAGTGTTTGCACTGTTGTTTCTATATGGGTATTGACCATTACGAATCCGGTCGCCTAACATCTGGAAATTGGATAATCGCGTCACCGGAGAGATCTAGGAAGTAGACAACAGAATGTCGGTCAAACTCTCGCATCAAGCCGCAATTCTTATCTGCGTTCCTCTTCTTTCCGAAGTGATTTTTCTTTCCAGCTTACTTGTATCTTTGGATCGGGTGGAGAATGAGGCGCAAAGAACCAAGCATGCCAGAGCCGTGCAACAGGCCACCGTGGATCTTCTCAGACTGCCGATCGATGCTGGAAGCACACTCGGAACGTTCGCTCTGACTAAGTCTTCGGAGCTGGATAATCAGTTCAATGCCATCATGAGCAAACTGCCTGAACGCCTGAAGGTGCTCAGTATGCTCGTGGCAGACAATAAAAAACAGTCAGATGCGGTAAAGCCACTAGAACGTTCGTTCGCGCGGGTAACGGCTAATTTGCAGGAGATCCGAGAGTCTATCGATGGGGACGCCTCCGGTGTTCCTTACACAAGATTTCTCACGCTGCGAAAGGAGCTGGACGCTGAATTCAAGCTGATGTCGTCTCAGGCGCGGAAGATTCTCGATATCGAGGCAGAGTCAGTGAATCTTGAGACTGATGTGGAGAAGGACTCGAGAAAGCAGCTCACGACTAGTATCATAGGCGGTATCGCGCTTACTGTGATCTTAGCTGTCATGCTTGCCTTTCAATTTTTTCAGTCCACTCAAAAGCGGCTGCTCTTGCTCATGGACAACACCAGAAGGTTGTCTGAGAACAGACCGCTGCAAAAACGTTTGAATGGCAATGATGAGCTGGCGCAACTCGACCATGTCTTTCACCAGATGGCTGAATCACTCGCCGAAGCGACGCGAAAGGAACGTGCAATCGTCGAGAAAGCCGCCGACGTCATCTGCTCGATCACCTGGACAGACCGGTTTACAGCTGTAAATCCAGCGTCGCTGGAGCTCTGGGGCTGGTCACCAGACGAGCTTGTGGGACGAAGCTACAAGGAGATCTTGCCGGAGCAAGACGCAGTGCTGATGTCCAGGGAACTGGAATCTGCCCGCTTAGACTCCGATTCGCGCCGGTTCGAGACAGCGCTCACGAAGAAAGATGGCACTGTCGCTTATATGAACTGGTCGGTATACAGCTCTTCGGAACAAGAATCGTATTTTTGCGTTGTCCACGACATAACGGACAGAAAGGAGATCGAACGCCTGAAACAAGATTTCGTTGCCATGGTCAGTCATGATTTGATGACACCATTAACCTCGGTAAGGCTTTTCCTCGACATGCTTCGAGAAGGTGTGTATGGAACCATCTCCACAGGCGGTGAGGCGCGGATTAACCTTGTCGATGACAATGTCAATCGACTTCTGTTGTTAGTCACCAACCTGCTTGATCTCGAGAAACTGGAGGTCGGTGGTGTGACACTATATCCGCAACCAGTTTCGTTTCAACATTTGGTAAATCGTTCTGTCGAATCTGTCGTTGGACTCGCTCATGAGCTCGGGGTTACAGTAGAATCGCAGGCGACTGACGAGATCTCGTTGGTTGCTGATGGCGACAGAATAGTTCAGGTGCTCGTCAACCTGCTTTCAAACGCCGTCAAATTTTCCAAGAGCGGTGACATGGTGACGGTTGTCGGCAGTGAAGAAGACGGATTTCTTCTGGTGGAGGTGATAGACCATGGGCCAGGGATTCCGTCTGAGCATCAGAAGACTATCTTCGAGCGTTTTAAGCAATCTCCGGATGCGTCGACGGAAGAGAAAAAGCTGGGATTCGGTTTCGGGCTGTACATGGCTAAGTCCATGGTCAACTTGCATGGCGGTGAAATCGGCGTGGAGAGTGAAGAGGGCAAGGGGAGCACCTTCTGGTTTACCCTGCCGCTGAACCTGGAATCCGTGGATGATAGCGTATCGACGTGAAACAGCATTTGCAGTTGTTGCTCTAGCGGTCCGTGCATGGCATGTTGACCGACCGATATTGGCGAGCAGATTTTCCTAATGTGAAAAGGAGTTCTATGATAGTGACAACACGAGAGTGTCAATTGACTTCCGTGCTCGTGACTGTTCTCCGTAGCGGCTGAGACTCAATCGATTTGTCGAATTTATGGCAAAAGTGCTGATTATCGAAGACGACCTGGCAGTCAGCGGCATGATCTCCGATTGGTTGCTGCACAATCACCATCAGGTCGAGGTCGCGAACACCGGTCGTGACGGGGAGACTAAGCTTTTGTTCGGCAAGTTCGATCTGATTATTCTGGACTGGCAACTACCCGAGATGTCTGGAATAGAGCTGATGAGAGCGTTTCGCGATCGGGGAGGACAAACGCCCATTCTCATGCTCACTGCTAGAAAAGAACTACTGGATAAAGAGCAAGGTTTCGAGACTGGTGCGGACGATTATTTGACCAAGCCGTTTGCATTGAAAGAGTTGGGATTGCGCATCAATGCTCTCTTACGACGACCCGTCGCCTTGGCATCCAAGACGATGAGAATCAAGGACATCGTTCTCGATACATCGGTTCATTCAGTTACTAAGGGCGGAGAAGAGGTTCATTTGCATCCCAAAGAGTACGCGCGTCTCGAATTTTTTCTGCGTCATCCGAACCAAATCTTTTCGGCAGAGGCTCTTCTCGAGCGGGTTTGGCCTACGGAATCGGAGTCCACTGCCAATGCGTTGATTGTATCGATGAGAAGACTGCGGCAGAAGCTAGACGATCCCGGCGATGCTGAATCGATTATTACCACCATTCGTGGCTCCGGCTATACGCTGAAACAGTCCATGGAAAGCCAGAAGAGCGATTGAACGGTAAGTGGTTTGATTATACTATAAAGTAGCGTAAAAGCGAGCGAAAACGAAGCAGCCCAGATGGTGACTGGGGTTTGGGCTGCTCGTGTTTCGGTCGCGCCGGGTATGGGCGATCCCCGGTTTGCGACCGCATGGTTACGGCTTAGCGGAAGTCGCTCTGCTCGACGAGCTTGAAGTTGCCGAACCGCTCACCCGGCCCGAGGCGCGCGGTTTGCACGAACACCTTTGCTTCCTGCATCTTGCTGGAGTTCGGGTCTCCGCCGGCTTCTTTGTACGCCTGGGCGAAGTCGGCGTTCTCGAGCGCCTTGAAGTGGGCGACGAGCTTGTTCATCGCCAAGGTGTTCGCCTCGCGAGGAGACCACGCCACCGCCAGCTTCAGTTGGGCGATCGCTTCTGCCTTCTTGCCGCTGGCGAAGAGGACTTTGCTGAACTCGACGCGAGCGTTGTACACGAAGTAGCCGAGTCGGAACTCCCGAGCCGGGTCCTGCTTGGCGATCTGCTCGGCCTTCTCGATGATGAAGGTGTACTCAGCCTCGGCCGTGGCAGAGATTCCCTTCGTCGGTGCCGACCAGAACTCGTCGTTGATGGCCGCCACCTTCAGACCGAAGAACTCATGCACCGGGCGGGCGCTGGGGTTCCGGCTCTGCAGGGCGACCAACTCCTTGACCGCATCTTCGCGCTTGTCTGAAAAGTAGAGCGCTTCGATGTAGGTGCAGGTGCAATTGCCGGCGATACCGTTGGAAGCGGTACAGGGCTCTTCCTTGTAGACCCTCCAGGCTTCGTCGGCGATCTCGCGGTAGGTGTTGAGCACCTCCGGCTTGGCCGCGGCCCTGGGGTCCGAGCCGTGGTTGGCGACGAGCGCGTCCAGGCGCTTCTGGAGCGGAACCGTCTTGTGGTAGACCCGACGATTCTCCGGGGTCAACTGCGCCAACTGCTCCGGCGTCAGTTCCCAGGGCTTGGCGGCCTCGCTCTTGGGGATGAAGATGAAGGTGGCAAGCATCACCAAACTACTCAGCCCGAATACAGCCGCGGTGAACTGTTTTAGCTTTTTTACCATGTTTTGTTCTCGTGACATGTGAGTGGGCGCCAGCAACGCGGCCGGCGCCCGGTGATGTTATCGCCGCAGCGCAGCGTGCCCGGAGGCACACATCTGGTGTTACGAGTGGTTGCCGACGCGCAGGACGGCACCGTTGCCGCCCGGCAGCTTGACGTCGCGCACACCACCGAGACCGAAGGCGGTCCCCGACTTCATGAAGGTGATCGGCTCTTTGACCAGGTGGGCGGGGACCCGCCCGATCCAGTCTTCGTCGCCGTCTTCGAGGATGGCTTTGCGCCAGTCCGGGGGGACATCAGAGAACTGGAAGATGACGATGGCCTGGTCGTCCACGAGCTCGGCGTTGTCGAAGGGATGTACGTTCCCGTCCACCATGCCGATGCGCGTGTGACTGTTTGGCTCGCCACTCCAGAAAAGCGTATGCGTGTTGCCG
The DNA here is from genome assembly GCA_964436185.1 of uncultured Candidatus Obscuribacterales bacterium. Lineage (GTDB taxonomy): Bacteria > Cyanobacteriota > Vampirovibrionia > Obscuribacterales > Obscuribacteraceae > CAYTDR01. The sequence continues at coordinate 4,475 of CAYTDR010000308.1, forward strand.
GCCGGCTCGTAAAGGAGGAAGTGCGGATCTTTGTCGGCGGCATCGTCGGCGGTCTCGCCGGTGACTTGCCCGACAAGAGCCTTCAGCTTTTCGGGTGCCTCCGACCACCGCCAGACGAGGATTGCAGCTCGGATGTTGGCTGTCATGGGTATGTCTGATACCGTGTGCGGTGCGGGTAAAAGGGATAGCGGCAGAGAAGCAAGGCGAACCACCGGCAGGCACGATCCTGCCGGTGGTGTAATCGAACGGGCAAGCGCTCTGCACGCCCGCGGGGTTTGCATCAGGACGTCGGAGCAGCCGTGCGATTCCGCCACCACGACCGTGCCAGGTCGATGACGGACTGGATGGCGACGGCGCAGCCGAAGCCGATGACCATCGGAGCCACGGTTTCAACGGCGTCGAAGTAGATCCCGCCGACGACGACGAGGACGAACAGGCCCGCCCGCTTCGCGGCGCGCAGACCCCACGTCTTCGGGTCGAGGATGAGCCCCAGCCGGTTGTCCCACAGCCAGCTAACCATGCCGAGGACCGCGCCGACGATGGCGAGGGTGAGGGCGACGGCAGGCGCGAGGGTGATGGACGCCAGCACAATGTAGAGGCAGAGACCGATCGTGACGCCGTAGTGGGTCTCCCCCGGACCGGACTCCTTGACCGGGTCCTCACCCTTGGCCGCGCGCGCCTTGTTGATGTACTGCGTCGGCGTCTCGTCGAAGATCAGGCGCGAGGAGGCCACATGCGCCACGCTGCTTTCGGCGGCCCACGCCGGCACGGTGCCCACCAGCGGCTTGTACCAGATGCGCCGCTTGCGTCGGATGTCGATCATGTCGCACTCGACGGCGAGGAAGTCGACGGCCGGGTCGAACTCTGCGGTGGGCTGCACTACCACGCGTTGCGCGCGCCGCCCTTCTCGGGTGTTGACGACCTCCGCCTCCACCAACTGGAAGACACCCTTGCGCGATGCCACCAGCCGCGGTTGCTGCCACATCGGCAGAAGCATGCCGATGCCGAAGCCGATCAAGATGCCGGCGATGTGGACCGAGTGGGCGACGTTGGGGATGAGGAACTCGAGTGCGAACTGCAGGACGAGAGCCCGCAGCAGCATGCCGAGTGTCAGGCTGTTCTCCCAGGGTCGCTCGTCGTCCTTGATGCTTCGGTAGCGGAACAGGGCCGCGATGGAGGCACCCCACATGCCCATGACGCCGCCCGAGGCACCCACTGCCAGCTCGCCCGGCGCGTGGATCATGGAGTAGAAGAGGGCACCGCCGATGCCGGCACCGAAGTAGACGACCAGCCACGTTTTGCCGGGGAAGTACTCCCGGGCAGCCTTGTAGAACGTGACCAGAACGAGCATGTTCATGGCGAAGTGCAGGAGCCCGCCGTGCATGAACATGTGCGTGACGATGCGCCAGGGCTCGGTGCCGACCTTGCCCGGGTCCAGCCCGAAGGTGCGGATCATCCACTCGTAGAAGTCGCTGCACGACTGGACGTGGAACCAGTCGCCGATCCACTGGGGCGGCGTGGTGAAGAGGAAGAGTCCGAACGTCACCCAGAAGATGGACTTCATCAGGGTGTCGGACAGGCGCTTGACCGAGAAGTTGTAACTATACGTCGGGGTCGCGGCCTCGTCCGCGGTGGTACCGGCTGCGGTGTTATCGGCACTGCTCATAGGTAAACCTTCCTGTCAGTTGGATTGAGTTAGGAACCAAACAACCACCAAGGGGTTGGCGGGTGCGCCCTCTAGGGCTTAGAAGCGGCACTCGTACCAGAAGCCGATCTCCCGAAGCTTGGCGACGATGTTCGGGTAGCTCCTGATCTTGTCCGATTCGTTGTTGACCGTGGACTTTGCCTCTTGCAGGTCGCCTCTCCTGAGGAAGAGGCAGACGGTGCGGACGCAAGAGACACCTCGTCCGTCGTTCTCGATCGCTTGCAGCGCGTCGAGCTCGTCGGCGAGCTGAGCCACCGGGTAGCCGAGGAAGACGACGCGGCTGACCTCTTCGTCCGGCGGATACCAGTACTGGAGCTTGACGCCCGGGGTCTCGGTGGACACCGGGTAGCTTCCCAGGTGAGAGTCCTCGAGCAACTCCACCTCGAGCAGCTCCATCGTCTGGAACTGCCGGTAGCCTTCGGGATTGCTGTCGAAGTGTTCGCGCAGAAGACCGAGGGCCGCGTGCCGGTTGTGTGCCACCACCACCGATGCGCCGCTGCCCCTGCCGTCTGGTCCCCAGTGCTTGATCGTGAATGCGATTGGCATTCGTAACTCCGGGTTGGGTTTTACTTCTTGTCCTTCTTGGCGGACTTGTCCTTCTTCTTCTTGGACTTCTTCTTGCTGGCGGGCTTGCCCTCCTTCTTCTTCTTCTTCTTGGACTTCTTCTTGCCGGCGGGCTTGCGCTTCTTTTCCTTCTTCGGCTTCTGCTCGCCGGCGTCCTTGTCGTCCGTCTTCGCCTCCATAGCCGTAGCCGGCTCACCGGTGAGGTTGCCCGCCAGGGCTTTCCAGCGCTTGGGGAAGGTGCCCCGAGCCCGCATGGTCCGGAACAGCATGCGCCGGTAGCTGAGCTTGGTGGGCTCGCGCTTCTCGCCGAGAATCTCTACGGCGACCTGGGCCACCATCTTCTTGGCCTCCTCCACCTGGGAGGGATCGTCGACGATGATCTCGACTTCCATGAAGTAGCTGGAGTAGGGCTGATCCAGGCTGGGGACGTAGTCGAGAACGACGTTGACCTCGAAGTCGTTGTAGGAGCGCCGGAAGTCCCGCCGACGCTTGTACATCGAGGGGGTGTCGGCCTTGAGCGCCCGGTTTGCGCCCGCGATGATCAGCCGCCCGGCGATCGGGTGAATGAGCGGTTCGCTCTCCCGACGCGTCGAGCTGCCGTCGATCTTGATGCGCTCTTTGACAGTCTGCCAGTACTGCCCGTTCTCCACCCGCACGCGCAGCATTTCGCCCTTGCGTGTGCCGGGGATGAAGTAGTCGTACTGGACGCGTTCTCCGATGAACACGAAGCCCAGCTCCCGAAGCCGTGCCTCGATCCCCGCGGGCTCAACGTCCCGGAGGGGATACTTATCTTCCACCTCAAAGAGGTCTGCCATGGTTGCTCCCTTAGTAAAAGTTCTGGTTGATACCAAAAGAGTCCGCTGTTAGCGGACGTAGCCGAGTAGCGAGGTTGACCCCAGCTCCGCGGCTACGCGGGAGAGCAGGTGGCCCGAGGGTGGATCGTGCACGGCACCGAGAGTGATACCAGCCAGCCTACCGACGGGGGCGGAGCGCTAAGCCCCGCCGCCCGTGGTCAGCACCCTGAGCAGAAGTCTGGTTACTTCTTGCTCAGGAGATCGATGGCGAACTGGAGCTGGTTGTCGCTCGGCTCGCCGATCTTGGCTCCTTCCGTGAGATTCACGACGTGGTTGGGGGTGACGCCGATCGTATTCTTGTGACCGTCACCGAGCCAGGTCCCCTTCGGCGTGAAGTACTTCAGGTTGGTAATCCGCAAGGCGGTGCCGTTCGGCATCGGGAAGATCTGCTGCCCGATGCCCTTGCCGGCGGTCTTCATGCCGACGACGATCACACGACCCAGATCCTGCAGGGCCCCTGTCACCATCTCCGATGCCGACGCCGAGTGCTCGTTCACCAGCACGATGACGGGGCGCTTGCCGACCACGTTGGGCATGCGCTTGGCGTGCTGCGTCTCCATCTTGCCGGACTTGTGGTCGATATCGTGCTTGAGCAGCTCGGTCTTCTTCAGCTCGAAGCTCGTGGTCATATAGTCGCCGAAAGGCACGCGCTCACGTAG
>CAYTDR010000309.1:0-8256 GCA_964436185.1 uncultured Candidatus Obscuribacterales bacterium
TCTGGTATTCCCGGCGGTGCTGCCAGCGCAACTTGCGAAGCGGCGATGCAAGATAAAACACCAACATTCGAACAGCTCGCGCGATCTATGTACTCGATGTCGCTCATTGGTGGCGTCCTTGGATCGGTGCACACAGTGACAGGCGAACCTCATGTGCCTCGTCGGACTTCCAGTTCATCAAGAGCTAAATCAGAGTCTGCGCCCGCGAACCCTGAAACAGAAAAGAATCGAGCTCCTGAAGCTAAAAAACGAACAACCATCGACGACACCATCCCCAGTCCTGAATCCTCCTCTGAAGAGCTATCCGATAGCACTGCCCGACCTGGACCGGAGCGACGCTCTTTTAACACGGGCGTGGAGCAAACAAGCGAGCTATCCAGAGCCTTAGACTATCTCAAACAACTAGAAAGCGGTGATACCAGATATGGAGAGCAAGATATCACCAACGAAGAAGCACAGTTCATCAAACTCTTATCCTCACCAAACAGCAACTATCGAAACCGACTGCTGAATGTTCTCAAAGCTCGCAGCGATGGAGCTGACTGGATGGCTTCGGCCGTCATCATGGGAGTGGAGGGATATCCGGAGCTGCGGTTGAAAGCTCAGCAATACGCCACCGCCATGCAAACGCTCCGATCGGTGCAGAATGAGGCAGCCACGAAAGGTAAATCTGGTGCATTTGGGCAATCCCTCGCAATTCCAGAATCTGGCGTGCCTGATGCGCCAAGAGAAGCGATGACGGCAGCCGAAGCCGATGCCTGCAAAGTACTGGCAGAGCTTTCTCCCGGTCATTCAGTCGAGCTACGCAGGCGGATATCTAGACGGAGTCCGGAAGCTGCTTGGAAATGCGAATTTGTCGACAAACGACCGAAGCCGGATCAAGGATATGACAGCGGCTATATGGCGAAGTTGCATACTGCCTACGAAATCGGTCTCGCGTACGAACAATTACCAAGGGAAATGAAATCTGCCATGTACGAGGCAGAGGCAACGCTGGTCTTCGAGGCCGGCATGGCTGATGTTTCTGAACTTGAACCATTCGCACGAATGTTCGTTTCCGTAGCACCGCCGGGAATGCGAGTAACAACTGCCAACGAGTTCCGACCGCCACTGAATATGGTTCTCGACATCTCCAGATGGTCATCATTCGCATCATTGCCGAACAGCGCCCTCAAACCAATCTATAATCACTGCCAATCGTCTGGAGCAAGGTATCCGAGAGAGTCCTCCCAAGCCCTGACAAGAGCGGCCGCGGTCTGGGAAATCGAGCCCTCGGTTCCGATAGAACTGGCAACGCAGGTCGGCGAATTACCGTTAGAACGTCGAATCGCTGGCGCGGTTGCCTGGATGGATCTAGGCAAAGACAGAAATCTCGACATCAATCCCGTAACCGACCTCGAGTTCCAATTAAAGCTGGACGAGCTGGCTCGCCAGGGACGCGCGCGCCTTGTTTCGAGTTTAACCAACCGTGATGCCCTTGCACCGGCTGTAGAGTCATTGCACGGGAGATATTTAACGGACCCCGAACAACGGTCCCTGCGAACCGGCGTGAGCGATGCCCGAGAACCATTCAAGTCGATTGCCGGGCTGAAGGCGGCTCAATTTCGTGATGCCCTGGACGAAGTGGCAAGCCGTTCCAAGGCAGGCAATGGCTTGTTGCAAGATAGCCAAATTTGTCGTGGCGCTGTCGCATTAACCAATGTCTTTAGAGGAGGTTGGCGTCAATGGCTTGATGTCTCAAGTAGAGCCAACCGCACTCTACATGACTCCCTTTATTTTCTGCCGGTGCGCAATACTCATGAACTAAAGGGTCTCGGACCGTTTCTGACCGCCAACGCACATCGCCCGACCAACTTGCTAGAATTGGTGGCAACTCGCTGGCACGGTCTGGATGCAGAAGCGCGTTCCAAGCCGTTCGCTGACATTGTCGAATTGCTTCGTTCGCAATCTTACGTGAACGTCAATAACAAACCGTTCGCGTCAGAGGCTTCTCGCTGGGGAGTGACCCAACAAGAATACGAGACCTGGGAGCCGAGGTTCATAGCTGCCCAGGACAAACCTTCTCCGTTTCCTCTCGATAGCAACTGGGTTGTAGGCGATCTTACCGGGCGATTTCTACCCAGATCCGATCCTCGCGGATTGTTTCTCGGACAGCATACAAACTGCTGCCAACATCCGAGGGGTGAAGGCCAATCTTCGGCCTGGTACGGATTGGAAAGCGAGAAATCCGGTTACTTCGTCGTGGAAGATCGCCAGGGCAATGTGGTTGCGCAATCATGGGTCTGGATCTCTGATATCGGCGGCTGCACTTTCGACAATGTCGAAGCAAAAGGGCTCGGCAAACGAGATCCGCAGGTAGCGCAAATCTACCAGGCGGCAGCAAATCAACTCGCTGATACTCACTATGTGGTAACCCTTGGCAGTAAAGGCGATATGTCGACCAGGCAGTGGAACCCCGCGCTCTCCGATAGCCAGAAGCTGCCCTCTGACTTCTCCGGGTATTCGGACTCGCAGAAACAGGTGCTGCTGGCAAGAAACGAGAGGCTCCTCCCGGGAAATCTACCGACCGAACCACGCTTGAGGGAGCAACCATGACCGTCGCAATCAACTCGAAAAAACGATAGCAAAAGAAAAATATCCAACAGGATTGCGCTTGGTTCCATACTCCGACGTGACCCGTGGCATTGTCTGGAACTGCCCGACGAGCGCATTGTGGGATACGCACGTTCGAGCCTAAAACAATTACATCTCAAACCTGTCAGTCAAAGACGGCACCGCATCTGCCACTACTCTACGACTCTTCAGAGGAGCCAGACGCCGTTGAAGGTTAATGAGTACCATCCGGAGTTACAGGGATCATCGCATCAAGTGCGGCACCGAGCTCCTCAACCGGTTTAGCCTCGGCTGGAGCGTCGCTCATCGGCGCAAAATTTATCCCTCCAATCTTCAGCACAAAGTCACGTTCGCCAGTTGATTGTTGCAGGAGGATAACGGCCATGTTTTGCAGTGGCTCCTCATCATGATAGTCCTTGATGTAGACTACCAGGCTAGCGGTTCCCTCTTCATTCTTAGTGATCGAGAATTTCAAGCTGCTGACGTTTAGTTCGACAACAGGGCTATCTTCAATAACTTTGCCATCTCTGAAAGGACGCCCCTTAATCGTCAGGTCCCTTAAGCGTTCTGGTACCATTCGTTGCCTAAAGGCGACTATCTCCCAATGAGGCAGAGGTGGTGCAGATTTTACGAGTTTCTCAACTGCCGGAAATGCATGCTGATTCATGTCGGCACTGATTGCAAGTTCCTTTTTGTCGCCGTTTTTTGTCCGACCCACTTCGAAAACCAGGTTTTGATCCACGCTCTTGAGTTCGGTGGACAACTGAGCAAGCAGAGGATTGTCTTCTGGTTTATCGATTTTAGCCAAGCTATCTTCGTTTGTTTTAAACCACGACCAAAAATGATCAACGGAATCCTGTGATGGTTCGGCGCTAGCACTTGTACACGAGTTGAGCACAAGACTACAACCTGCGATGAGAAAGGTTGCCAACATTTTTGCTAACATAGAAGGCGGGCTCCATAGCGACTTCGATCAAGTATATTCGATAATGTGGAATCGTTTTATAGGAGTTTGTTGTATAGAGCGAATTTCGCTCGGATGAGAGATGGAGAGACGCAGTGTGATCACAAAATTTCTTGGCAATTTCATGAGAATGAGGTCTATTTTCTCAAGCTGCTTGCTTTGTGGGTGCTTCTTGATTTCAGTGATTAATACTCAGAATGCATGGGCGGAACCCTCAAAAGATCAGATGCGTGCGATGATTCCGAAACTGAATGAGCAAATTCTGAAGAATCCCAATGATGCAAAATCGCTAGCACTTCGTGGTTTTATCAACAAGGGGCTTGGTGACTTTCAATCATGTATCTCAGATTGCTCGCTTGCGATAGCGGCAAATCCTTCCTTTGTCGAGGCATACAATTACCGATTCATCGCATACATGCAGCTGAAGAATTACCAATTAGCCCTTCTCGACGCTAACGAGGTTGTTAGATTGCAAGGTATCGCAGCCTCATACTGCAATCGAGGATCCGTTTATTTGGCGTTGCGCGATTACAACAAGGCCATTTCTGACTTCTCAAAAGGAATGCAGCTTGATAACAAGTTTGCCTTAGCCTACAACGGACTGGGAGAATCAGCCTATCGATTGGGCAAATACGAGAAAGCAGTGGCATACTGCAATCGAGCACTTTCCTTGAATCATAGGCTGAGTGAAGCGCTGTATTTCAGGGGCAAGTCTTACGAAGCCTTGGGCAAGAAGTCGCTCGCACAGAAAGACCTTGCAGATGCTCAGTCCGCCGGATATCGGCCCGGTGACATATTGATTGAGAAAATTAAGTAGAAAATCATCTCACTGGGTAGATCAAAATTCGCAGAAGACAACTCCCGAATTTCGGCAACCCATGAACTATTACGGCATGCAAAATGCTAATTCGAATTAGAATCACTCGCAGAATACTAGCGACCGCGAATGTAAGATAATTCAATTGATTGATGTCTCAGTCACCGCTTGAAGGCACACGATCGACTGTAGGAAGTGAACCTGAAGGACAATAGAGATGTTGGAACGATTCGATGAGACGAGCGTCAAAGTGTTGTCGTCAGCTAGGGACGCGAGTTTCAAGCTCGGTCATAACTTCATCGGAACCGAGATGATTTTGATTGGCTTTGTTAGCACCGGCGGAATAGCACCGAAGACACTGGCATCGTTAAATCTGGATTAGGATTACGTGGCAGGAGTAGCTAAATGGGTTTTCTTTTCACGACTAGCGACTCGCTAGTCAGAATTCGTAATCGATTGCAAAGTATATACAGTGCGAGGGATAGTCAATTCCTAGGGGCGCTTTCGAACCAATGGGATCATTATTGAACTCTCGTCGGCTAGTCACATTCTTTGGTTCTACATATGTATGATCAAGAAAAGGACAGAACAGGGTTGGAGGATATCAGGCTCAGAGAACAAAAGGTGTGGATCGCGTTGAACCTTCTGTCAATCGGAAAGTCAGATGAAGCAGAGAAACTTTTGAAATCAGTCGTGGAATCGTTTGAGAAGGACCACTCCTGGGGAGAGCGAAATTTCTATTACATTCTCGCTAAACAACAACTCGCGAAGATTGAGTAGCTTCGTTACTCTAGGTCGCAGACGTGACTTTCTCTTTTTTCCTGCACTCGTCTCGAACCTCGATTAGCGAAGCTTCAAGCGCAGCCAGGAAGGTATCGATCTGCTCGTAGGAGATAACCAGCGGTGGTTCGACTCTCAGGACTCGAGCATTTATGTAGGTTCCTGATATGAGTATGTTGCGTGAGAAAAGGCTCTTCGCCACCATGTAGCCGAGATCGTTGTCGACGAACTCCATTCCCAACATCAGCCCGATGCCTCTTGCACCAGCCATAATTTCCTTGTACTTAACGGCCAGTTCCTGAAGGCGGGGAAGCAAATAGTCACCCTTCTCTTTCGCCTGCTCTACGAGGTTCTCTTCCAATAGAACAGAGATAGTGGCGATTGCAGCCGCGCATGCTAGCGGATTGCCACCAAAAGTGGTTGTGTGCAGGAACGGATTCTCGACCCACTTCTTCCAAACTTTCGCTGTGCCGACACACGCGCCGATCGGCATTACGCCGCCGCCGAAGCCTTTTCCCAGAGCCAGTAAGTCAGGCGCCACATCATCGTACTCGCAGTAGAACATCTTTCCGGTTCGACCCATGCCACATTGAACTTCATCAAAGACAAGCATGACACCGAAGCGATCGCAGAGTTCTCTTACAGCCTTCAGGTAACCAGGCGGTGCGACATTGATACCACCTTCGCCCTGAATCGGCTCGACAACAAATGCGGCTACTCTATCTCCGGAAAAGTCGCAACATTCAAGCACCATCTTAAGAGCATCCGCATCACCAAACGGCACATGCGACCAGTTAAGCAGCGGCAGGAAAGGCTCTCGGAAAACAGCCTTCGATGTGCCGCCCAGAGATCCCAGACTCTTTCCGTGGAAACCACCAATGGTACCGATGAAATGATGCCGACCGGTGGTCAACATTGCCATTTTCAGACACGCTTCGATCGATTCGGTGCCCGAGTTGGTGAAAAACGAATACTGCAATTCACCCGGGGTTATCAAGGAAAGAAGGTGAGCAAGGTAAGTTCGCAGCGGATCGATCAACTCCTGAGAGTGAATACACTGCTTCTCCAACTGCTTATAAACAGCCTTCATCACCTTGGGATGTCGGTGCCCGACGCTGTATATACCAAAACCGCCTAGCATATCGAGATATTCTTTGCCGTGAATATCGCGAAAAACGGCGCCCTCATCCTGCCATTCGATCGCAGTGTAGTCGGTGCTTACCGACTTCCTGTACTGGAGAAATCCCTCGTTGACGTGATCGGCCCAGAACTTGAGAGATTCTTCACAGATCTGGTTTCGATCTGCCTCTGAAAGCGAATCTTTCGCAAACATGTCAAGAACAGCAATCGCCTTCTGCTGAGCAGCCTTCAAATCTTGCGGCATAGTATTCACCCGGTTCATGGAAGCCGTCTATAACGAAGAAAGAATTCTAGCATGTATCTAAGCTAGAGACCGGAATGCCTCTTCTGACCACCGGTATCGGCTACAATTCACGATTGTCGCGAGTAATTTGCCGAATGTTCGGACGGAGCCGTTTCCGGCTTCTTGCCTGGTTCGGGAGAGTTCTCTCGTGAGTTCAAACTCAAATTCTTGACGGATGGAGGCAACCATGAGGAATACACTTTCCTCCCAGCGCTCACGCACAGCCGATACTTTCGGCAAAATCGGACAAGCGCAGTCGCCCAAAGAACTTTCTGGGCAAAGTTGGGACGCTATTGTTATCGGCGCAGGTCACAACGGTCTTACATGTGCCACGTACCTGGCGCGCGAAGGACAAAAGGTCCTGGTTTTGGAAGCGAGAGAACGGGTCGGTGGGGCGTGCACGCTGGAAGAAACCTGGCCGGGATATCGTATCTCTCCTTGCGCCTATGTGGCTGGTTTGCTTCATCCCCTCGTGATTGAGGAACTAGATTTTCCTGGCTACGGCTTCGAATGGATGCCGGCTGAAGGCGGACTTTTCGTGCCGTTCGAAGACGGATCTTGCATCCAACTATGGGATGACGAAGAACTGAAGATGAAGGAGATTGAGAAACTATCACCAGGCGACATCAAGGGTTGGCATGAGTTGCACGAATTGATGAACCGTGTCTGCCTGGCTCTGCGTCCGGATAATGAGAGAGATCTGTGGATTGGGCCGGCACCTTCAAGAGAACTTATCGAAGAACGCTTAGGTAACGACAAGGATTCCATCGGACTGGTTTTCAATTGGTCGATGGCAGAACTGCTCGATCGCTATATCAGCGATGAAAGATTGAAGCTGGCATTAATCGGTCAGGGTGTTGTGGGAACCAATGCCAGTCCTTTCGATCCTGGCACGGCATCAATCTACCTGCATCACTATTGCGGACGTATGGATGGCACTGAATACGGTGCCTGGGGTTATGTGAAGGGCGGTATGGGAATGGTATCATTCATTCTCTGCGATATCGCCCGCGATGCTGGAGTTACAGTATGCGCCGGCACACCGGTGCAGAAGATCCTGCCTGGAGAAGGAGTGCAACTCGTCAGCGGGGAGATCGTTCGATCTCCGCTAGTAATCAGCAATGCTGATCCAAAGGTTACGTCTCGCTTGCTGGCGGAGAGCTGCGATCTCGAATGGAAACGCAAAGTCGACAGCATTCCAATTCAAGGTTGCACAGTCAAACTCAACATGGCCATTGATGAGTTACCGAACTTCTATGCCCGACCAGGCACGAAAGAACCTCATCATCTGGCGACGATCAACACACCTCTCTCCATGGAAGAATGGAGAACAAGCTTCCAGGCAGCAAGCAATGGTGAATTGCCGTCACGCTTGTGGACCGAGATCTATTTGCAGACTGCTTACGATCCGGGCGTCGCGCCGGAGGGCAAACACGTAATGAGTGTCTTCGCGCAGTACGTTCCTCATACGTTCAAGGAGGGCGACTGGGACTCCAGACGCGACGAAGTAGGCAAAGTCGTGGTCGACTCGATCGCCAGATTCTGCAGCAACTTGCCGGACAAGATTATCGCCCTGGACGTTCTGGGTCCGCCCGATATCGAGAAACGAGTCGGTTTGACTGGTGGACACATTTTCCAGGGTGAGTGCCTGCCGCAATA
>CAYTDR010000310.1:0-8242 GCA_964436185.1 uncultured Candidatus Obscuribacterales bacterium
ATTCCCGAGCGTCCGATCTTGGTAACGGCGACGGTAACTTCAGGGTACTTCTTCAGCACCGCTTCAGCAACGCCGAAGACTTTTCGAGAAGTAGTGTGAGAGACGCTTGGATCTAATTTGACGCGGACACAGATGGAGCCTTCATCCAATGACGGGATGAACTCTGTTCCCAGAAAAGGCACCAGGCAAAGTGAAGCAATGAGCAGTCCGAAAGAAAGTCCCAAAGTTGCTCGCGGAGAGTGAATTGCTCTCTCCAGAAGCGGCTCGTACTTCTGGCGAATCACCTCGAGAACAGGGTTGTGTTTTTCCACGAGCGGCTTGCGCAGCACCCAGAAGGCGAGGACTGGAATGAAAGTGAGCGAAACCAAAAGCGAGCCGAACAGAGCATAGATGAATGTAAGAGCTAGCGGATGGAACATCTTGCCTTCGACGCCTTCCAGTGTGAAGAGAGGCAAATAAACGGCAACGATGATCAAAATGGCGAATACGATCGGTTTGCCCACTTCCTTGGATGCGGACGTCACTACTGCAAGCCGGTCGATCTTTCCATCCGGAGATGCTTTCTGGGCGTTTGACAGCTGCCGGAATATATTCTCCACCATAACTACACCGGCATCGACGATGATACCGAAGTCCACCGCCCCCAGTGTCATGAGATTGGCGGACAGTCCCGTATACTTCATGGCAATGAAGCTGAATAAGAGGGATAGTGGAATTACGACCGAGACAATCAACGCGCTCGGGATATGCATCAGCACTGCCGCTAGAATAATGATTACGAGACCGCCGCTGAAGACCAGGATCTCTTTAACGGTTTCAATTGTCTTGTCGACGAGTTCTGTTTGGTCGTAATAGGGTACGAGCGAAACGCCCTCCGGCAAGTCGGACTGGATTGCCTCGACGCGCTGTTTGATGCGTTCTACCACAGCCTTGGTATTGGCGCCGCGCCGAATCATCACCATGCCGGTGACCGTTTCTCCCTGTCCGTTCATAGAGGCAGAACCGCGTCGGAAAGCCGGTCCAATCTGGATGTCCGCCACTTGCTTCATGTAAATGGGTACACCGTTGACGGACTTGAAGACGATGTTTTCGATGTCCTCAATCCCCTCGATACGCGCCAGCCCGCGAATGATGACTTCCTGGTCGCCACGTTCAATGAAATTGCCACCGACATTTTTGTTGTTCTCAGCCACCGCTTTTAACGCGTCACCGATGGTTAGATCGAATGACTGTAGTTTCAATGGGTTGAGAAGCACCTGATACTGCTTGACGAAGCCGCCGTAACTTACTACGTTCTCGACACCGGGCACGGTGCGCAGGCTCTTTGCTATTTGCCAGTCCTGGATGGTCCGCAAGTCGATCAGGTTGTGCTTAGTACTATCCAGGTAGTACATGTAGACGTTGCTGAAGCTGGAGATGACCGGACCCAGCAGTGGTTTCGGTGATTCCGCCGGCAGCTCGATTTGATTCAGGCGCTGCTGCACGAGTTGCCTGGCCAGGTACAAATCCATGTCGTCTTCAAAGATCGCCGTCACTACCGACAGACCGAAGCTGGAGTTAGAGCGAATCTGTTTGATTTTGGGAAGCCCGTTGAGCGATGTCTCAATCGGATATGTGACCAGGGACTCCACTTCTTCCGTGGCCATACTCTCCGGTTCCGTAACGATGGTCACCTGCACGTTGCTGACATCGGGAAAGCTATCGATAGGCAGGCTTAACAGGCTCCATGTGCCGGCCGCAATCAGCGCGAACACCAGGCAGAGCGTAAGAAGCCTCTGGGTGAGTGCAAAAGAGATTAGCTTATCGATCATGGGTTACGTACCTTTGACAGCCGCTAGTGCCGCTGAGGACCAGACGCGACGAGACTGGGAAGACATTATTAATGCCCTCCAAACTCTGTCTTGAGCAAAAGTGCCCCGGAGCAAACCACTCTATCTCCCTCGTTCAGCCCGGAGACGACCTCATAGTAGTGCGCGTTTTGCGAACCCGTTTCGATGTTGTGTTGTTTGTAGCTCTCTCCGTGGGCGATATAAACAACCTTGTGTGCGTCTCGTTTCATGACTGCGCCTTTGGGACAGGCTAGAACTATTCGCGGTGTCAGATCCATATCGATGGTGGCAAACATATTTGGTTTGAGTTTCAGGTCTGAGTTCAAGAGACTGGCGCGAATGGGCACTGTGCGTGTATCCGAGTTGACGTGCGAGCCGATGTAGCTGATCGTTCCAATGAAAGTCTTGCCTTGATAGCCTGCTACTTTCGCCGTAACCTTCATGCCGTTCTTCACATGGGACATGTCTGCCTCGGCTATATCTGCCGAAATCGCCACTGATTTCAAATCTGTAATTCGGAACGCTTGTTTGCCCGGATCGACTATTTCGCCCAGAGCCACATCTTGATGTGTAATCAAACCTGAGATTGGTGCCGTGATTGGGACAGTGCCGGCAATTTCACCTGTATTTGCAATTTGATCAACCATCTTTGGTGTCATCCCCAGAAAGGTCAGTCTCTGGCGCAAGGTGTTGAGATGCTTCTGGGCATGCCGCGTTTCGGCTTGGCTAACTTGATAGTCCTTTTTGATCATGCCTTTGTTTTGGAAAAGGCCTTCTTCTCTTTGCAAATCGATATACGCTTGTCTGTACACCGACTGTGCCTTGTTGTAGCTGGCTTGAGCGACGAAGTAATCTTTAGCTGCTGCAATTCGCTCTTTCTGGAGCTCTTCCAGTCGTTTGAACTCTCGGGCTGTGAAATCGAGATGAACCTTCGCTTCATCGAACTGTGCCATTGCATTGATGAGTGTTTTCGGACGTTTCAGCTGTTCCTCAAATACCTGCTTTTCCCGCTCCTCATGCGCTCGAGCAATGTCTAGTTTTCCGTCCGCTTCAATCAGCTCAGCTTCCAGATCACTGATTTCCTGGCTGTCGATAAGTGCGAGCACTTGTCCTGCCGTGACTTGTTGACCGGGAGTGACCAGGATGTCCACTACTCGCCCGGGAACCCGCGCGGTTAGCTCGACTTCCTTGCCGAACTCAGGATGAATTTGGCCGGTGACGTGCAGTTTGGTTGAAATCAATCTTCTCTGCACCGGCTCGCTTTTCATCTGCAGATCCTTGGTGAGGGCCTGTGACACCTTCACTGTCTCTTCCGCTGCCGCCGGTACAGGGGCCAGTTCTCCGCCACCGGAGCAGCCAGCCAGAACTATGGTGACGAGGGCGAAAAATGCCAGATAGATCCAACGCGAATCCACGCTCACCAATTGGATTTTCGCTTTCCCGATCGGACGACAATGCTTGCTGGTAAAGCGGGTGAGAGTACTAAGACGGGAAAGTTGTTCAGGCAGGGGCATTGACGTGGTTCTCATATTGTCCGGCAACACATCGGGTGTTTCCGGATGAACGGTGCTCGAGGTTTTAAACCACACTGAAGGTGGTTGAAAATACCTCTTTAGAGCAAGAGTGTTCGGTTGAGAAGCCAGAGCCTGCCTGAGTATGCAGTCACCGCAAACTGAGCGATGTAAAAGTGAGAAAGCTTTTTGTTTATGATCCAGTTGAAGCGTTGAGACGCGGCACCAGATGCGAACTGCTTCGGTACCTTCACTGTCCTGGATTGTCTTGATAGAAAGGCTGAACGGCGGGTTTGACTGCGAGAATAAAAAAGACCGCCTCCGAGTTTTCGTGGCGGTTTAACGAATGACTTAATTGTATTTGCCGACATCGGCACGCTCGAGTCATAGACTTGCAATTGGCGTCCACGCGTGATGGACCAAACGGGCACTGACGACTTATTTTCAGTCACGGACGATTGTGAAAGAACGGTGTGGTGGGGGTTCTCCAGCGCTATTCCTGAGGCAACGAATGAGCTTCTCCGTTCTTTGCCATCAGAGGTAGAGTCATCATCGGCTCCGTTGAGCTCTGCAAGAGACGTCAGGGTGAAATCGCTACATTGTTCCGGAACTGTGCGTGGTGACTCGTGGACCTGGTCGGTGTCTGTCGGGACCGGAAGATCTGAAGGTGAGACTATGGCAGCACCGGAAAATGGTGAAACTGCCTCGCTGGGAAGTGCGAGAATGCAACCGGAGAGCAAGATTGAAATTATGCTACAGATTAAGAGTCTGGCAATACGTCTCGACGTCTGTACTCGCCCTGTGAAAGCGGCTAAGAAGCTGCTTAGAGCTTGCATTGGCGAGCGTCTGTAGTGGTCAGATATGTCACGCATAAGAATTGATTGTAGCAAATGGGCTTCCTGGAGAGAACTTGAAAAATGACAGATTGAGTGAAACGAGAAACAAACGATGTGAGACCGGGAGGGTGCACCTGGTGGGCTTGTACATTATGTTATGGATGCTCAAGACTGCTTCACCTGATTTCCGAGTTGTGCGTCATCATCTATTAAGGAATAGGCGTTGAAGGAAAGCTCTACCTCGCCGGTTGTTTTCGGCATAAAGAAACTGGCTATGGCACCGACAACATAGATACAGGCTACCGTAGAGCCCGCTGCGGCATATGAACCACCAAACGTAGCGATGATCTGTCCGCCCAGGAGCGCTGCACAGGCGGCAAAAATGCGTCCCAATTGAACGCTGAAACCGAATGCGGTGCTGCGCATGCTTGTGTCGAACAACTCCGGTACATATACGAAGAGCACGGTAAACGGCAGTGTCGCAAATGCTCCAACAAAGAAGACCCAGCACAGCAACTCGTTGCCGAAGACTTTTACCGTCGTGAACATGCCGATACAGGTGAACAAGGCGCCTACGAAGGACAGACGGAATGAGTTGGCCCGACCGAATCGTTCAATGACGACACCACCCAGGGCGGCGGCTGCAATCGAACCAATGTTCATGACTATGGCCGTCTGACTGCGTTCTGCTACCGCGGCTGTTCCTGTCAGTTGGTTGACCCAGGGTGGAATCCAGGCGAGCACCGCCCAGTATCCAATGATGGAAGTACTGGCCAGAAGGACGACCATAAATACTTTAAAACGATTTTCTTTGGCGAAGACTCGCATGAGCGAGAAACCTGCCATGTGTTTCTCAATTTCAGCCACAGATTTAGTGTGCTTTTTGCTCCGCTTCAATTCTTTCCGCATCTGTTGGACAACCTTGAATTGCTCCGGCTCGTCCAGCTTGGAGCGAATATAGACTGTCACCAGAGCTGGTGCGACTCCGGCAAAAAACAACCAACGCCAGCCGAAAGGACCGACAAAGTAATTGAGCACGGCTGCAATCAAATAGCCAACACCGAACGAAGTTGACAGTGCCGCAGTCGCGTGGATACGGGATTTCCCTTTCCATTGCTCCGCTAGCATCACTGCACCGATCGTGATCTCTCCACCGATGCCACAGCCAACCAGAAAACGATAGAATGCCAGCTCTTGCCAGGAATTGGCCGTTCCACACAAGGCAGTGCATATTGCATATAACAGGATAGTGATCATCATGGTTTTGCTGCGACCAATCTGATCGGCGAGCACTCCGAAGATGATCGAGCCCAGAGCCCAACCCACCATAAAGACTGCTAGCGTTATCGAGCCGTAAACACCCACTTCAGAATGTGACTGTGTCTTCATCAGCTCTGAAAGAGCAGGGAAGAGAACGAGCACGCAAATCGATGCATCCATTCCATCGAACATCTCGCCTAGCCAGGTGGCGGCTAGAACGTGCCATTGCGAGTTTCCGGGTTTACCGGGTTTTGCGAGTTCCGGATGCATCAGATTGCTCCTGTCGAGCATCTAAAGAAGTACAGATCGACTTGGCTCTTTTGATCTGGCGAAGATTTGGCAATAGTAGAACTTAATCGGGCTGGTTGCCAAGGGGTGAGGCGGTAATTAGTGTGGTGATTACGCACTTCGTGTTAAGAAACTAGTGTTATTGAACAGGCTCAGATTCAAGCTATACACTCGCTTGGTCTTGATTGAGGCGTAAATAGTAATGTGAAAATGCTCGCGGGCGTCCGCCTGTGTACAGGTTCTCAACAAAAAGTTAGAGCGCAGCGAAAAACGTCGGACACAAAGTCAGCTCAGTGATGCCATTTGTATGCACCAACGGGGAACTCGGGCTGCCCAAGTTTAAGGTCCGCGCGGCGGGTCCTTCGACGACGAGCTGGCTGGGTCGAATTATCAATCTTCAGCAAATCACGCTTGGTCGGTCATCGCGCCATTTTGTCTGGACGAGGAACTTCCCTCGGTCTCGGAGATGCTTGCGCAAACGGACCCTTCCAGTGTCGAGTCTCGATTGCGTTGCCTGATTCCGATTACCTGATTGGAAATTTCCTTCGCGATGTCTTCACGCCCGTTTCTGCTAAAGAAATGTGCGATCCATTCAAGTTCCCTAAATCGAGGAGAGGATTTTTCTTCTGAATTCATGCGGAGATTCACAATCCAAAGTAAGCAATCATTGCGATATATAGCCCACGATTTTCGGTTCGATGCCAAAATTTCGCACTAATGGCGAAATATTTCGTTAGAGCTGCCTTGCAACCAATAAACGATGCTAGCAAACATGAAGCTGGGTCGAAAGACGTTCGCGTACGCCAGGCAGGAGAGGAGATAACGAAAATGGTTGAAAGAGACAAATTATCATTCAGGCAGCGCTTATTTGAATGTCTAGGTCATATTATCGCTATGAGGCGGAAGCGCCTGAAAATGTCTCAAAGTGAGTTAGCAGAAAAGGCGCAGGTAGACCGCGCCTTTATCAGTAAAGTCGAACAGGGAAAACGAAATCCCAGTTTCGGGCTGGTCGCAGACATTGCCCACGGGCTACAGATGCGTTATTCACGCCTAGTGCACAATGCGGAGCAGTGTGCCGAAGGCGAGACTCCGTCGCAATAGTTCTTTCCATGCGGTTAGTCTGACAGTTGGTTCAGTGGTTTAATACCGACGAACCAGCAAAAATTGTCCATCGTCGGGCGACCAACGATAACTGAATCGAAGTGCCCCAGCGTGAATTCCTGGGGCAATCTGAAATTTAGCTCGCAAACATGCGAGCCCAGTAACGGCGGAACGGGACCATAGAGTCCGCGTCAGGTGGGCGCCTTCTAGGCTAGAAATCCAGTCGTTTCATTGAGGTGGAACAGCTTTGTCAGCCGTTTCGAGAGATTCGATCGAGCCGACCTTTTGGCCAAAACCAAGGGAAGCCCACGAGTTGAAAGTTTCCGGACTATATTGTTTGATTGCACGAGGTCGCGGTTGTCAGGTGTCTGCTCTGGCTGCCGAAAATCCCAGAGGGACCGGTGTTTTGGAAAAACAGGTTGTGGCAAATCAACCACATTTTTCGAGCTCGCAGTTTTGGTATTTCCCGCTGCCTATCACATGTTCTAGCTAATGTTGCGCATCGGCAGATGGAACATCAGCTATATTTCAAATGATTGGACTTGCACGAATCATGGCACGATTACTTATGAATTCTGAGGACAAATTTAATTCTAATCCCATGCGCGAGCTGGAATGGCTTGCTCATTTCTTTAGCAACCACGGTCGGGAAGATATTGCTAGAGAGATTTCAGACAAGCTCACCGGGATGAAAAATCGAGGTAGGGAGTCGAATAATGAGACCGACTCATCGGAGTCGGTTAAGCATCATTAAAACGTGCATGGCTACGAATGAGTGGGAATAATGAGCCTTTCGTTCTAATAAATTGGCGGAACGAGATATTGAGCGGGGCTTACTGTAAATAGAGTTTGATACTAACTCGCCTTTGCGCTTACTAGGCATTGGCTCTGGTTTTGCATGCTAAGTTGATGACAATCAATTTAGAGGATTCATGCAATGGAACAGAACGGCACAGATCCTCAAGCTGAAGTTAGGAAGCCATCAGACGCAACAGTGAAAATCGGTCGAACTATCAGGCAGTTTCGCCAGCTTCTCGGTCTTTCTCGCAAGGAATTCGCGGACGATATCGGTGTCTCATCTTCCTTTATTCGCAAGCTTGAGCTCGGACTTGTTGATAGTGATATTGGCACACTCGATAAATGTGCAAGTACTTTCAATCTGAAACTGTCGGATTTATTGTCCTATCACCTACAAGAGGAGCAAGTCAACTGCGAACAGCTAGTCTGTG
The DNA here is from genome assembly GCA_964436185.1 of uncultured Candidatus Obscuribacterales bacterium. Classification (GTDB taxonomy): domain Bacteria; phylum Cyanobacteriota; class Vampirovibrionia; order Obscuribacterales; family Obscuribacteraceae; genus CAYTDR01. Next base: position 8,055 of record CAYTDR010000310.1, read on the forward strand.
AGCAGGACAGCGGCGTAAAGATCTGACCTCGACATTTTGGAATTCGCCAAATACGCATTGTCATCTCGAGCGATGACATGTTTAATTCCAAGCAGCAATAACTAGCTTTCAGAAAACGCTAATTTGCATTAGGTCTTGCGCTTTGTTCCGCAAACCGAGCACGTTTAGATTTGCTGCTGATGCGCAAT
>CAYTDR010000311.1:0-5929 GCA_964436185.1 uncultured Candidatus Obscuribacterales bacterium
TTCAAGGTTCCCTACCTCCAGCTGTCGAGTCGCCCTTTCAACCCAGCAATTTAAGTCCCGTGTTGAACTATTGTTGTATCGCTCATAGGCTGATGGGTGATGAACTGGTCGCCACCTGAAGGAGCTCGCCACGAGCAATTAGGTGGCTGACCAGCCCCTACCGATCTCACGAGTCATTTTTAATGACACTATATCTGGCATCACAGCCGGATCTAAGCGTGCGGCCGTTCTATGTTCTACCCGCCTATCCGCTTCGGCCCTGATATCCTATAGCTCCCATCCGGGCCGCGGGTGAGCGTCTGGACATTGTCCTCGTGGTGAACATCATACGAAACGGAACCGTTCTGTCCAACTCTGACGTTGTGGACCGGCTCGCTGACTTTATTGCCATTCTTATCCGTTGACGTGAGAGTCCATTGATTGTTGTTACACTCGAACTTATACTTCCCAATTCCTAGCGCGTCATTTTTGTCATAGTTCACGTCCACCGATGTTAAATTGTCGCCCGTGTATTGAGCTTCAACTACTCTTTCCCCGTTGAGAGTTACGCTTGTAACCTTGCCGTCCTTACGGCCGACAACGACCTTTGGTCGGTCTCCTCTGTCGGAAGCAACCGATTCGGGAATCCTACGCTCAGCCTGCCCGTCCGACACAGATTCGGGAACGACAAGGCCTAACGTTTTCACGTTCTCTCCTTTGATGACACGTTCCTGCTCGGCATAGTCACTGTGATTCTTGTTAATCTCCTCTATCGGGTCCTTTTTTTCAATGTCAGTTTCCTCATCCTCATCCTCTTCCGCTTGCGAACTAGTAACCTTATCTGAATCTCCTGTTTGATCGTCCACAGCAGAAGCTGAACGTTCGGAAAATCCGGGAAAATAGAGCTCGCCTACTGTAGACCAGAAAGGATGGCTCTCAGCCTCCACGCTGTTGCTCGCATCGGAGGAACCAAAATACTTTGGTTCACTCATTGATCGTCCTTCACTCATTGATGGTTACCTCCTAGACCCTGTAACACTTAAGATCCTAATTGGCAAGTGTTGACCAAGTGTTGATGAGAATGATTGCCGAGAAAACCACTATCAGCGCGGACTTAACTGGATCACCACTATTGGTGCGTATGGATCCAGGTCTTGGAATTGTTGGAAGTTCTGAATAGTTCTAGAGCACGTTTCCGATCTGCCCTCGATTGCTCCTCATTTCCCAGAGCATGATGGGCTGCGGCTCGTTTGAGATATATTCGGTGATCGGAATTTTGTATAGCAAGAGCTCGATTGCAACACTCCACAGCTTTCCTATAATTACCAGTGGACGCATTAAGCTCGGCTTCCTTTATCAACAAGTCCGCTCGCTCAACATTGTTCACTGCCCGTAGTGCCTGAGACCTCAACATCGACTTTCTTTCGTTTACGCGATGGCTGGGCTCCTTCAAGAGCTTTGTAAAGGTGCCGAATCCTTCGTTTTTGTAGCTGTACTTAAGATTCTTGAGCTCAATCTTGTCAGCGACCTGCGAAAGACCCATCATTAAGCATCTTTTTCGCGCCTGCTCGTATTCAACCGTTCGCCCGGCTAGATGCAGAGAACTCAAATACTTGGTCCAAGACAATTCTCTCTTCTCATCAAGGCTCAGTAACCTGCGAGACTGATCGATGGCCTGTGAAAACCTGGCAGCATCAAGCAAACTGTCAATCAACAGGTCGGCCTGGTGAAAATCTCTTGGATTCTTAACTACATATGCCTTCCTTGCGACAATAGATTTTTCGATCAGTCCCAGCTCGTCATAAGCGTCTGCCTCGAAAGACAGGAGCAAAACATCTTGGGCCGAGGCCAGAGAACGAATTCGCGCACAATCTGCCAGACGACGGGAAGGATCTCCATTGCGAAGCTTCGCTCTTTCTAAAAGTAGTACGACTGCATTGGGGTTGGAGTTGATTCCGGAAGTCAATGCCCTCTGCGCCTCCTCTTTCAATCCCAAATACGAGAGGGCGTTATAGAGCATCAACCATGTATGAGGCTCTTTCGGATTTGTTCGACAACGATTGCGTGCGTAGTTACAGAGCTGCTGCTGGAGCAGTTCAAGCTCGGGGCCACCCGTTTTAGGGACGGTCCAGGTAAACTCCAATCCAGGAAACTCCCGAAGCATCTTGCCCGCTAATGTCGATACCTCTTGCCACCGCTTAGTTCTAACTAGATATTCAACATATTGGCTGTATACAGGCTTTTGAGGAACTAGTTCAGTCTTGTACTTTCGAAAAATCTGGCGAGCTTTTTCATACTGCTCGGCACTCAGCATTGGCATTATCTCTCTATACCACCCCAAGTTACTCGGTTCAAGTCGAGAGCCGGACTCGAAGCATTTCAAGGCTTCATTTTTTCGGGAAAGTGCACGAAAAGCATAGCCTCGCAAGTATAAGGCGTCAGGCAAATTTGTTTCGGAACCGCAATGAGCGATTTTCACAATGGCAGAATCACAGTCCGATATTACCTTTTGGTATTGCTGGCGTGTTAGATTCAGTCGTGCCCTTTCCACGAACAACTTTATGCCACCAGTTCTATCTATTCCTTCGGCATATTTTTCCAGGGCATCTGCTACCCTGCCTCGTTGCTGCAAGAACATTCCCAGCTCTACCCAGGTCCCGACAAAACCAGGCCACTTATGACAGGCAACCAGCAACTCCGACTCGGCTTCGGAGTGCAATCCCAACTGCTCGAGGACGCTAGCTCTCAAAAGAGCGACCTGAGGACCGCCGTCTCTCTTCTTGCAATGTCTATCCAACTCAGACAGTAATTCGCTGTTTTTCAATTTCAATCGCGCCCGGAGAACGCAGTATCGTTTAAGAAACCTCAGGCAAGTTGGTTCGAGCTCGAAGGCACGCAACCAGTCGTTTGCTGCCCTTGCAGGATCTATTTTTTCCAAGGCCGCAGCTCTAGCAGCGACTAGATAACAATGTTCTGGAGACGATGAAAGTCCTCGAGCGAAACAGTCCAACTGCCGCTTTGGCTCTGATGCGATCCAACCTAGTTGATAGTACGAAGAGAATTGCCTGGGGTTGTGTTGTATCGAGATCTCGAACAGCTTCTTCGCCTCGTCAAACTTTTCCTGTTTCATGCTGCCAATGGCGGCTTGATGATAGATTCGCCAGTTAGGAAATTGTCGCAACAGATCCTTGCCCTGCTCTTTCAACAAGTGACTAAGCAGATAATCACCATATTCTGGAACAGACTCATCCAGCTCACCGCAATTTTGCCGAATAATGGATGGATGCTTCCATAGTCTGTTGGCAGAGCAGACATTCAGCAGCGTCTGTGCTCGGAGCGCCGCAGACGCGGGTAACTTTGAGGAACGATTGAGAGCATCGAGCAGTTGTTCGTGGCAGACGCTATCACCATAGCACTCTTGATGCAACTTGAGGTTGAACAAGGCCCTTGCGGTCTGCCAGACAACATCTCCACCAAAGGTAGTTTGCCCTTGCTCAAATCGACTTCCTGCCGTTACAGTTTTTCCCATGGAACCTGCAATTAAATCGGCCCAACCCGACAGTGCAGCGGACTTTTCATGGACAGAAAGACTTTCTATATCACGTTTTGCGATCTCGTAATTATTCGTCAGATATGCATACCATGCCCTCACGAACACTGCCTCACCTGAGCCGGGATGATCTGTTACGAGCAGATTCGCCGCCTGAAGCAACGAGGAGAACCACTCTGATTCGAACAAACAGAAGAGACGAAACTCACCAAGCCAGAGGTCTCGGCACTTCCGGTAGTCTCTTTCCTGCCTCTCGAGCACGTCTACGGTTTGTCCGGTCCTTGCTGCCAGGTACCAGCGAAACTTCTGCAAGTTCTGATTGGAAGGATCCTTCTCTACAGCTTGGTTGATGGCATCCAGCGACCGAATCGGGTCCGTCCTATCCAGGGTTCGAAAAGGAAGCAACTCTAAAGACCCCTTTGTCCGTAAGGGTGCCTTATCCTGAGTGATTCTCTCCATTTTCGAATCGGCCGGTGAAGCAGCACTGCGTAGACAACACAACAAGGAAATCATTGCTGCAAGAGCCAGCAATTGGACTATACAAACTCTGAAATTGATGCCGGCAAAGCAGGAGAATGTTCTGCGCGAAAGTTCTTGTGCCTTATCTCGATAAAATTTGTGGCCTCGCATAAGTTTATGTATTCCACATTTAAACGACTATATCGAGAAGCAAAGTATTGCCCCGAGAGCACATAGATGCCCGAATCAACAATCCAAACAAACACAAAGATCCCGCTCTCCTTCAGCCCAGTCAACATGGGGCTTTCGCTTCTCCGGTACTCGAGGAGCTGAAGCGTCAAAAGCACGAGAGGTTCTGAATAGATACAATCGTTGAAGGATTGTTGGTCTTTATAGTCTCGCTCCGCTAGTTTCATCCGTGCTCCTCTTGTTAATGTGGTGAGAGACAGGCTAATTGGCTTCCGGTAAACTCAGTGAGCACACCTCGATTTGCAACCAATATGAATCTCCTTCAAAAATGCCTCACATTTCTCAGCATCGTGCTGACAATCGAACTTGTCCTATTCGGTGCCTTCTCGCTCTACCTCAACAAAGCCGAGCGCGCATCCGAGGAAGCCGAACGATCAAGGATGATTGTGTCCTACGCGGGAGAAGCCAGCGGAGTTCTCTACGATACACTTTCTACCCTACTGATTTGGGGTGTGACACGTAGCGAAGGCGCGGAGAATTCCTTCAAGAAAAACATCGAACGTCCCAAGGAGATTCACGAGGCAGAGTCAAAGATTTTTGTTAACGACAAGCGCGATAGAGCGCTCCTGGACAGCCTCGACATGCAGATCGAGATGACACTCTCTGACCTAAAGCGCATTCATGACGAATATCACGTCATGAGCCTGGAGACCATTGCTCTATTCAAGCACTTCTTCCGCGATGAACTCGAGCCTCAACTGTCTGACATCCTGGAGTTGAACTCGGAGATACTTAAACGACATGGCGAGCTTGCCCAGGAATCTCGGAGCAAAGAAGCGGAGTTCAAATTCTTTATTCGCAGATTTCTCGAGGTCTGCCTGGTCTTTAACATTCTTCTGGTTGTCGCTCTTGTAATTGGATTCAGTAAAGGAATCACAGCTAGACTGGCGGTTATCAGCGACAACATCTCTAAATTCTGGAGAGGAGAGCAACTTAACAAACCCATATCGGGTAAAGATGAGATCTCCAAGCTGGACCTCAGTTTTCACAAAATGGCGAAAGAGTTGTCCGAAGCACGAGAAAAGGAGAGAGCCGTCCTGGACAACATGCCGGTTGGAATTCTTGTTTGCTCCAATGATGGTGTCATTGAATCAGTCAATCCGCGTTCTGAAGCACTTCTTCAATCCCACGCTAAGGAGATCGTGGGTAAGAATCTGTCCGAATTCGTACTTGATTCCGACTTCGACTTACAGGAGATTGCGGCTACAGAGCTTCCCAGAGTCTGGAAGATCAAATCAACGACCGGAGTGTTTCCGGCGGAGTTATCGCTCTCGCACTTTCGCCATTCTGATTATCTGAAGTATCTTATTGGCATCATGGATGTGACAGCACGTGAGCAGGTCGAGCAATTGAAGCAAGAGTTTGTCTCAGTAGTAAGCCATGATCTTCGCACACCCCTCACTTCAATCCAGTTAGCTGTCGAAGTGATGAAGCTGGAAGCAAGCTTGCCAGAGCGATCTCAGCGTAACCTCCAGAACATCAGCAGGGATTGTGACCGACTTCTGAGATTAACCAAAGATCTCCTCGAGATCGCAACGCTCGAGTCAGGCAACCTTCGATTGAACAGCGATAGGTACGAGCTAACAGAGATTTTTGAGAAATCGCTCAATTCAGTAGAAGCGACTGCTACTAGCAAAGGGGTCAAACTTGCCTGCACTGCCGCAGACAAACAGATTTACTGCGATGAAGATC
>CAYTDR010000311.1:5939-8221 GCA_964436185.1 uncultured Candidatus Obscuribacterales bacterium
AGTCGGTGATCCGCACCGGCTACGCCAGGTCTTGATCAATTTGTTGTCGAATGCTGTTAAATACTCAGATACGGGCGCGACTGTAGTTCTACGCGCCACCGATGACGGTGACTTCACCAACATAGAGGTTATCGATCAAGGTAGGGGTATTGCGGAGGAACATCAGAAACTGATATTCGAAAGGTTCAAACAGGCAAAGAACAGTGATGCAAAAATCGGCACTGGTTTAGGTCTGGCGATAAGCAAGTTGCTTGTCGAGGCGCATGGCGGACGAATCGGAGTAAGGAGCAAGCCAGGAGAGGGCAGCACCTTCTGGTTTAGCATTCCCAACGAAGAAAAAGTGACTGCACAGACACAACCAACTACATCATTAATCACTCCGGATCAGTAACCTTAAGGTTCACTCCGTCGTAGTGGTTCTTCGGTCTCTTCGATGTATCGGCTCGCGCTTATTACATCTAGCGTATTCAACGCGTAGATCACTTCTGAAATACTTTTGTAACCGGGATCGAGATCTACACATCTTCTACAATGAACCTGAGTAACGGAGCGCTTCATCTCGACGTTCGGTAGATAGCTGACGCTCGAGAACCAACTTTTTTTCAACACTTGCCCGGTATCGTAACACTAAAGACGGATAGGAGAGCACTGGATGTGGTGGTCATCCCCCAATGATAATGCCCAAACGTCAGCTGACGTTGACTGCGTAATTCATGTGTCAAAACCGGAACAATGACCCGGTGCTTTACTTATCAATTCATTTACAAATAGCAAAACATACAGCGCCAGCCCATTTCCACGCTCAGGATGGCGCATGGAGGTGACAATATGGCTCCGTTTGAATTTGATGGTTCTTTAATTCAAGACCACGATGATGGGCAAGGCCTCTCATACTCTGACATCGTTCCCCTAATGGCTGGAACCGCTGGCAAACGAAATAGCGCGACAAATATGACAGAAGCAGGATCCATGAGGGAACACCAAAACTCACCATTGCTACATGCAATGAGATTCGAAGGTACTGCACAGCAGCGGCCGGCGACATCACCGGAGATACCACAAGGGATTTTGACTCAGCTCTCAGAAATTAACAGACTGACAACGGTAGCTCCACCTTCCAGAGCGGTGCCTTTGCCTGAAATACCTGGACCGGCAAATCCTAACATTCCCGTAGTCCAACCAGCCGACCAAACACCGCCACCACCGGTAGATCGCAGCCAGCAGCCCACTGTCCCGAAGCCAAGTATCTCGGATAAGCCGCGTGATCCGCTGCTTGCGTCTCTTCCATTCCTCCCTACTAGAGAGGAGAGGGCGAGAATGCAGGCAAGTATGCGTGACTGTTCGATTATCGACGTTCCCGTTCCGGGCACGGAGCGGATCTTATGCAAAAAAGGTCATAGCTTGACGATCGCCAACCTCATAGAACAACTCAGAAGTGACAGATATGCAGACAGGGAAAAGGCCAGCACACTACTTAAAGAGCTGCCTCAGGCCATTCAACAAGTCTTTGACAAACTGAGGGAGCTACCGAAGTCGCCGGTCCAAGATGATCTGGAGCAAAAGAGGCGCTTGGAGGATGTGCTCGCGCACCACAACAAGAAAGGATTGGAAAAGCTCGAGACCCAAGTATTCTGCGATGACAAAGCGACAAGGGAGCGTGCCTATAAGGAACTAGAGTCCAAAAAGACAGGACACATCACAACTACCCTGGTACCTGCCTTACGAGAGGAGCTTGAAGTTCTCGAGGCTCGAAAGTCCGCCATTGAAGGAAGCTCATTTGTTCGAAGGCTCATCCCAAACTCGCTTAGTCCTGATGAGACTGCCGACAGACGGACCAAGTTGTCGCGAGCATTGGACGAGATGATCCTAAGAGATGGAATTGAGCTGGACAGATTGGGCAGAATCAGACAAGCATTCGGCACAAACGGTTTCGTCATGAGCATCAAATATGATGGTATGCAGATCAAGGAAATGTGCTCTCGATGGGTGGATGAGGTAGACCTTCTGAACCCGGAGAGGAACAACCGTGCAGACATTCCCCTTCCAATGAGACAAATGATCTTGAGTAATCAACTGGTCATTACGGTCGATGGAAACTTGTGCTCAGTCAACAGGAATCAAAACGGTTCGAGAGAAGAAGGAACGCAATTGCTTGATTTCGGATTTACATCGCGGCCAGTTTACCTCGACACGAATGGAGATTTAGTAATTCAAACGCAAGCCGGGCAGGTGAAGTTTCGAACTGGACTAGCCGAAGCCAATCGCAGCGCGCTGAAGCATAT
>CAYTDR010000312.1:0-8160 GCA_964436185.1 uncultured Candidatus Obscuribacterales bacterium
TCGGGCCGGTTTCAATCGGTCCGGTTGACGTACCCGGTCGCGGAATATTATGTCCAGGTCTATTGATCGGGCCGGTTTCAATCGGTCCGGTTGACGTACCCGGTCGCGGAATATTATGTCCAGGTCTATTGATCGGGCCGGTTTCGATCGGTCCCGTTGAGCCTGGTCGTGGCATACCGGGTTCAGTTCTGGAGAGCGGCGGGCTATCGAGCGGACCGGTGGGTGCTCCAGGCTCTTCTTCGTGCCGTCCCGGTCGCGAGATATCTTGCCCAGGTCTGGGAAGCGAACCGTTTTCGTGCGGTTGAGTAGACGTGCCACCAGGGCGATTGCGGTTTGCAGGATTGCTTAGAGCAGCCGCAGGACTTACGTTGACGTTTTCTTTGGTCTGCCAATCGTAGGTTTGGACAGTGGCGCGAGCTCCTACTTCCCCTGTGTTGAAATCCAAATCTGAATCCATCCGGATTTCTACTCCGTACGGGCTACCATTTCTATGCAAGGACAACGCGCCATCACCTGCAGTGACTGCAATACCATCCGGACGCAACTGATTCGCTAGCTGCTCTCCGAATCGACGGAATTGATTCACATCCATTCCAACTTGCTCGAAGGCATGCTCTAGAGATCGCTGAAGTTGCTCAATATCCCCTGCTCTGGCGTCTCTCAAGCAGTCACTCAAAGTTCCTGCAAGTTCAGGATTGAGACGTCCATCCAGAGGAACCGGGCGTTCCAAGCGTCCTCCCATAGGATTCAGCTTTCCACCACCATCGTTGGGGAGCAACTTGCCTCCACCATCGTTAGGAGCCTTGCCACCGCCATTGGTTCTATCATTTCCTATAAGATCTCTCAAAGAACTGGACCCGTTAATCAAGTCTCTCAAGAGATTACCTTGCGTTTGCCCAGAAACAGTATCTCCGTGATTAGTATTATTGTTATCATTCGTGCCTTGTGTACCAAAGATTTCCGGATCCCAGTTCGGGATCGCAGAAGGTTCAGCAGAAGGCTGAGGCTCAAAAATTTCGCTTCCCATATTGCTCTCCTACTAAAGAATCATGGGGTCGTAAAAAAGGGCGTGTGGGCTCATTACGCAGACACGCAAAACTGGCTATTCGCCGAGCGAATAGTCGCGATCTATTAGGACACCCGAGGGGTGTCGTTACTTCGCTGGGTAGCCTTTAGCCGCTATCGGACGAGTAGCGTTTGAAGGGTCGCATTGATGATATGAAATTGCGAGCTGGAGTCCCATACCACTTCCCGTAGCCTTTATGCGTATAAACGCAAGTAGGCACCATATCCCAACACAAGCACCTGTGCTTGCTCCAAGAGTAATTTATTGCGCGAGTATGGTGGCTTTAATCGACGGCTAAATTAGATTCGACCGAAAACCTTGACTATGCTTTTTGAGATAGCCGAGCCCGCCACCCAAGTGTCGCTCTACTCCAGCGACTATCAAAAACGTCCGGATTGTCGATTGTGAGATCGCGGCTCCTGTACCGCTGTAACCAAGATTGAAGCGTGGGCGTTGCACGTGACTCATTTTTCTCAGGGAAGCGAATCACACCGCAAACTGTATTGTCTCTCGCGCCGGTCGTTGCTGGTTTGGTGAAAGGATCTCCCTTTATCCTGGAAACCGCTGCGTCGGCAAAAATTCGTGCCTCCATGGCAGTGCCATCGAATCCATAATTTTCAGATAGTGCCACTACTGGTGCATCACATTGCTCTGCATGTCTGCATCGCAAATTATGAAACGCATCATGATGTTCTGGCAGAACGGGATTGACCTCGAAGTCCGCATTCAGCAGACCGACGAAATGATTGCGTGGAATCGGATTCTTCCATCCTCCGCCACACAAGGCATAGTGCACCGGGAGATGCACGTTCTGTGGAATCATACTTAGTGCATAAGCATAGATGTATGCCGAAAAATACTCCGCCGTTCTCAGCCTATCCGCGAAATTGAGCGGCTGACCTTCGATTTCAGTCTCTCCAGTCAGCTCAGGAATCAAACGATACCATTGTGGATCGGATGACTTGGGAGGTTGAAGAAGCAAGAAGTTTCGTCCATCCTGCGTTACTGCTGCAGTATCAAAGAGCCTGCGCAAGAGTTCAAGACTGATTCGTCCTTGCGCTCCGATAAGTCCGTCTACGTCGCACTCTGTACCGTGCTCCATTTGCACGAGTTTGTCGGGATAATTGTTGAACGGTCCGACATCCCAGCCAAGCACCGATAAGTCACCGGAATCTTTGACTGTAGAGATCGCAGTAAAATTTCCCGTATTACCGGCATTGCAAAAAGCGATGGGAAACTGCCCTCTGCGGCGAAGCAGCTCAGCTAGATGCTGATGATGCACTGGAGCCAATGGTGCGGCTTCGCCTCCATTCATGAGATCGTCGGAGCGAAAATCGAACACCACACTGATACCAACCATATCAGCAAGTTTCTGCCCATCACCGATTTGACAGGTATAAACAATCTCCGGATCGCTCGTCTTCGCGATAGATGGAGGAAAATGGGCACACGTCTGGCCGTGAAAACCGACCACATCGATCTGATCTAGATCGTATTTATTCTTGAGAGCGTGGTCGGATTTAGCACTTTCTACTAACTCCTTTATCGCTCCTGCAACGAACTGAATGTACATGTCATGGACTTCATCGAAGGTTCCCGTACCGTTCTTGCTCGCAACGAGTTGTTGATGAGCGAGTGACATGTCACCACTACATTCGTTTATGACAGATCGCAGGTGCTTTAACTGTTCGGTCAGCTCCCTGGTGGATGCAACGCTGTGAGATTTAACATCCTCAATCTCACCTGTTTCAGAAATCTTAGTCAGCACGGTGTCGACTCCATCAAGGGAATTTCCCGTCATGACTCCTACTGCAAGCAGATAATCGCGATCCTGCATCGAGGCTCTCCAGCTATATGGTACGCATTAAATTGTACCCGAACCTACTGATCGAGTTCCAAATCAAGAATAAATATTCTATGTCAATTTGAGGCAACAAACTTTGATGTCTAACACGACGCCTGGGCTGTCTTCATGACGTTTCCCAACTCTTGTCAATGCTGTCACTTTTCGATCGCAGAGATGCGTTTATCAAGCCAGACGGCTTCATCTACGATCCCATGTTTCTGGTAGAACTGCCGCAATTTTTTGTAACGCTCGACTGGGCCGAAACCAATCATCGAGTGCAGTTTACGCAAATCAATCGGACACAGATGCAGTGGTGCTGAGTCATTGTGAATCGAGAATCACCACCGGCAGCCGTCTTGCTTGAAGTGCGAGCCATAAGGGCTGCGAAATAACAATTGTGTTTTTCGGACGACCGCCTTCGCCGATCCACCAGGTCGGCCTGGGTCCCGAGAAAATATTTGCCGCAAGACCGCCCTCCAAAGGCAATCCGTCGAATGAAATCGGATTGCCCTTGCGAAGAACGCCCAAACCTACTACGGACGGATTGTTCAGTTTAACCTCATTGTGATTGTCTAAGGGATTACCGTCCTCCTTGCTGGTGAAAGCCTCATGAACAGCTCGTTGGGCTTTGGCGTACGGTGATAGACCTTCCACGCGCAGCATCTCGTCAAGAGAATCATATTGCAGCATCCGTCCTCGCAGTCTCTCGAGAGCCCCGTAAGGACCGCCTGGAAGCGGCGCAACTCCGCTCCGCCGGACAAGAGCCTCGAGCTCCGCGCTAAAGTTGGGAGAAATAGCATTTTGGGGATCTGCCCAACCTTTCACCAACTCAACGTGCCCGCGCCAATCAACTGAGTTACCGGTACCAAGATTGCCTCTATACGCGCTGGAGATATTCTCGAACGGACCGTTAACAAGCGCAATCAGCGGTTGCCCACGATGATAAAGCGCCTGATGTTTGGGAGTCAAAAGTGAAGCTGAGATGGAAAATTCTGGTGACTCGATAACGGCGAGTTGCTTAAGAAAGTTACTCTCCAAATTTCCGGTGACATGACCAAGAACCGAATATCCCTTATTGAGATGAAGCATGCGAAACCCGGCCGGGATATCGCTAGTCAGGATCGGTACTAAGTGCCTGTTGAGATCACGAGCGCGGCCCAGCACCTTAGACGATACCAGATCAAGTTCGGCTGCCACTTCTGGTTTCCACAGTCGAGATTCAGAATCTATCGATCTGATGTCTGATTCGTTGAAGATCCTTAACTGCGCAACTGCAGTCGGAGATCTGTATGAAGTTGACAGATCCGAGAAGTATGAATCATCAGCGGTCATGCGAGCGGAGGTCTTGACACCGGGATCGAAACTCATTTCTCTATGTCGCGTTATCAGATTGGCAATTCGCTGAATACGGACAGGCGAGTACCCCATAGTTCTCAGCACACCCCAACCGAGATTGGCTGATGCCCACTCGTGATCAGGGTCGATCCTGGCCGCACGTTTGCCCACATCGTGGAGCAATGCAGCCCACAACAAATTCACCTGATCTTTCGCTGCCAAACCGGCAAATTGTGGATGCTCTCGCACTCGCTGGACAACCAGAAGTACGTGCGCATGCAGGGCATACTCATGTCCACCATGCTGAGGTCTGCCGACGATACCACCGGCGGTATGGTCACCGAAGATGCCAGGAAACAAACGGCCAAGCGTTCCATTTCCCATCAATCCATAAAGCCCAGCAGGAGTTGCATTGAGAAGCGCACCCTCTACTTCACAAGATAGAGCTGCCTTTTCGGCCATAGACATATTGCCGACCTCCGGCATGCGCAAGTCTGGCATAGAGATGTTCGCGTTTTGCAATAATCCCATTCGTTCTAGCGTAGCCATTCCTCGAGCCGTATTGAGGCGCCATGAATAATTGTTGTTTGGATCAGCAAGCGCGTCGCCCACAGGCTTTACGAACTGATCGTGGAAGAAAGCAGGTTCCAGATTGCCTATCGTCGATGCGGAAATAATTGCCAACCTTGCCGACTGCATCGACTCTTCAGCATTCTGACCAGTGCTGGACCCAGGCTCAGCGGTTCTCCTCCCCATGAGAGAATCACGAACAGCTAGAACAGCCGCCTGTCTCTGGGGAACCGTAGAAATCCGGGCAAGCTCCCTTATAAGATCGCCAACAATTTCAAAGGTTGCATATGGCTCTTCCGCACTCATAGGTGGACGGCTGGCTCGGCGCAAGGCTTCCGGCAGTGAGCCTTGATAAAAACCTTCCATCGTTGCTCCAAGATGTTGCGCTTCAACACAGAATCGACCTTCGCCGTCGAAATCAATTGACGCGTTCTTCGCTACAGCTCTGAGTATTTCCGGATGCTCTCGAGCGATCCGATCGCTGACGTGCCAGTACTCCGGAGTAACCAACATTCGGCCAACGAAGACCGGGTCGAGCCTGTCGACAACTTGCGAGCGCACCGGGATTGGTGGTGGGTAAGCGTCCGACGTTGGCTCCGGCATGGAGAATAGCCATTTGCGGAGGTTTTCATAGTCTCGAGGTGTAGTCGTTCGAGATAGTGATTCGAAAAACCGCACCATCTCTGCCACATTGCGCTCGACAGGGGCCTCTCTGTGAGCGAACGTAGGAAACTCATTCATGAGAATGGTGCGAAGCTTGCCATCCGGTAACTGCATGACAGAGCGAGCGAGTTCCGGGAAATCACGACCAGGAACTTGACTCATCTGATAGCGTATCCGGAAGGTGTTCCACTCCTCAGCAGCATCCACTCCAGGAAATTTAGCTAACGCCTTCGTGACCGCAGCTAGCCTATCCGCCTCCGGCAGACTGGGAATCGACCGCAGGAGATCATCGCCAAATTTCTCGCAATTGAAATCCGCGAGTTGATGCCATGCCTGTGGACGAACCACCTCAGGCAAGGCTGCGACCGCAAGAGCAAGCGCCGATGGCACCACCTTGTCCGGATGCGCCATCAAAAAATCCCGTTCATTCGATTTGTAGCGGGGATCCCATTGCCGCCTCGAGGTGGCATGTTGTTCTTGAGCTACACGACTTTCCTCAGCCATCCTGAATAGTCGTTGCCAACATTGATGAGCGTCCGCTCCGTTGAGAGACTTCAGGGCTTCGGCAAGTGTATCTCCTGAAAGTCTGTGATGGTTCTGTAGAGCGGTCTCGGACAAAATAGTCATGCGATCTCGAGCCGGCAGATTTTTTATCTGCGACACCAATCGATCGCAACCATGATTGTAGTAGTCGGTCCTACTCTGCCTATTCCATGCGACATGCCATGCCCTCGTAGCGAATTCAGCTCCTACAACGCTGACGTTATCGTTGGCTGCGTCATTCGTTCGCTTGTTGTTGAGAGCCTCCTGCCAGAGATCGAACCTCTTCCGGGCATTGGGCACACTGTCAATTGCTCTGACGAGTAGCGCTTCCGGCGATTCGAATGATACCAACTTGCCAAGATTTTCGGGAGGATAGGCTGTCATCTCCTGGCGCACGAACCTGCCGCCATGCAGCACCGTCGTTACTTCGCCCCGCAAAGACGAGTTGGCATTGTTCAACGCAAATCTGATTGCCTCAGCTCGACAGTTTGCGGGCAATTCACCAGTTTGTTGAAGAGCCGCTGAACGGACAAAATAATCGTCGTTGCGCAACAAGTCTTTCCAAACATCAAATCGCTGACCAGGCTCCAGATGCTTAAGCCCCACGGCCGCCTGAACTCTTACAAGTCGGTCTGAGTCTTGAGTGGCTCGCAAGAGTAACTGCCGCCGCACCGCTATCGGTGCATCAGCCAAAGTCCTAACGGAATCAATTTTCTCCGCTTGCCCAAGACTGGACCAATCGCGCAAACGTCCGGCCCAAGCCTCCGGAGGCACCATATTTCCGGGTCGAGCAAACTCTCTTGTCGGGAGAACTTCACCGTTCGATCTGACAAACTGCTCGAACTCCTGCCGCCACTGAGCCTCATACGTTCGACCATCACGGAGTCGAGCTCCGGGAAGCGTTGCCTCCAAGGTCGCGCGCTGATCGACACTAGCTCGTTTGCCGGTTTCATGCTCAACAGCTTGCTCGCTCATGTTCGCGCCGATCTCAGATTCCAGGCGAGCTCTACGGAAGTGCGCCCAGGCCAGATCGTGATTGCCCGAGCTCAAACTCTGGCGCGCTTGCTCGAACATTTGACGTTGGGCACCTTCACCGGCATGATGTCCAAGCTCATGGGCAACCTTACCTGCATCAGCATTACCAGCTAAATGTATTTTTGATTGACCAAGTAAATTTGCGTTCTCGGGCTGCCCTTCCACTACCCTCACCCACGGGTTGTTTTGCAAGAGCTCCTGGAGAGTGGGCGACGCTTTCGCCGAACTGAGAAAACCTCCTCGTACGACAAACTCTTCAGCCAACACACCTCTTCCGGTCGCCATGTTCAGCTTATAGCCGATCGTGTTGAGCGCGTGCTGCGTTGGCGGCAGAGCGACATTCATAAAGGCACCACTGACGATTGCTTCCCTCAGATGTTTCCGCTCCGGCAGCTCGCCTCTCGCCACCAAACTGGAGACAGTCTGATGAGTTGTGGCACCAAGCATTCCGGTTACTGCTCGGACTGCCATTCTGCCCGGCAAGGGCATCGACTTGGCCAATGCATTTCCTTGCTCGAAGACGAAGAAACCAGAACCACCTCCGAGAGCATTGCCCATGTTTGTCTCACCTGGACGGAGATCGCGAAAACCATCCAGGACAGAGGCACCAAGAATGCTGGCCGCTGAGTGACTACGTGCCAACAAGCCCAAATTTCCACCTAGCCCCATATTACTTCCGATACTGCGCAGTCCTGCGCCAGCCAACTTGCCGGACATGGCGTATGGTAGAGCCATCGCCAAACCGCTGCTCATGTGCTGAATCATCCACTGCCGGCTCATCGCTTTTGCCTCCGGCACGGGCAGAGGGGACATTTTGGGCGGCTCGATCTGCCTAAACGAAACAAATCTTGCCATGTTGGCAACAGCGTTATACGGCTCGATCACGCCAGAGTTTGCGGCAGGGTGGAGGGCGTTGTACCTCAGCCACTCCGCTATGCCTGAATCAGGAACAGGCTCGAACTGTTCTCGTGGGGAATGACAATGGATGCTGAAGTTAGGCATGCACTACAAATAGTCGAGAGCGACCGTCGCGTACCGAGGACACGCGGATATGAGAAACGAAAGGTAACGGGAAATCGATTTATTACACCAATTTCAGCAA
>CAYTDR010000313.1:0-8157 GCA_964436185.1 uncultured Candidatus Obscuribacterales bacterium
AGAGTTCAAGACTACCAACGTCATTGACCTCAAGGTATCCCAATCGAGAACTTTCAAGTTACGGAACAAGATTGTAAGAACCTCGATAAGCGATCCCGGAATCGCGGAACCAGTAGTAGTGGCAGAGAACCAGATGGTAATACTGGGCAAAGCGCCCGGAAGTGCCACCATGGTGCTTTGGGATGACGCAGGCAACACAGCCGCCATCGATATTTTGGTTACCAGAGACTACTCCGAGCTGCAAACAGCTTTGAGAGAAATCGATCCCAGAATCATCGTCAAGGCTTTCTCCGTCGGCGGTTCTGACCGTGTATTGCTCCTGGGCGATGTCGATCACCCGGAATCTGTTACTAGAGCGTTTTTGGCAGCTAACGTATTTATGGATGACCGGGGCATGAACGTCCAGGTCGCCAACAACCGTCTCGTAGAGGCGACAGTTGGTGAAGTTTCGAGATCCGGCGGTTCCCAGAACACCGGTCAACAAACTGGTGCCCTATCGGCACTCGGCTCCGTTGACAGATATGTATTCTTCCCGAACACAACCAACAACATCAGCAAAGCTCAGGTTATTACTTCCGATGGCGGTCGAGTGACAAGCTTGATCAAAATCAGAAAGGTTCCTCTGATTGTTCTCCATGTCACGTTCATGGAAATGAACACCACCACAGCCCGTAAGCTAGCAACCTCTCTAGGTTTGATTAACACTTCGCAGGGCTTCGCCTTCGCAGTAGGTGGTACCAATACCGGTGGTCAAGGTTACTCCGGTCTGCCCTTCTCCTTCGGCGGTTTCCAACAGTATCTGCCGAAAGGTCTGGACGTAGTAAACGGTCTATTCGGACCTAACGACGTTCCTGTGTCGGTACAGCAGTCATTCTCCGGCGGTCCTGTAGGATTCTTGCCGGTTGAAGCTATTACCGGTGTGCTGCCCACTCCTCTGGGTCAAGCAATTCCGCTGATCGCTCCTTCCGTGCTACAGCAGGCGATTCTATTCGGAGCTCCGGGTGGTGTGTCGTTCGCACCGGAAAGTATTCTCAACCTCTTTACCGCTTCCAACGTATTCGGTGGAAATCACCATAACCAATGGTCAGTTCAGCCGAGTATCAACGGTTTGATCAACGAACAAAGAGCGAGAATTCTGTCCGAACCATCCATGGTTTGTATCTCTGGAGTAAGAGCAGCCTTCTTGGCTGGTGGAGAAATCCCAATTCTACAGTCGGTTGCTGCTGCCGGTCAGGCACAACAGTCGGTCGTATTCGAGCCGTTCGGTCTGAGACTCAACTTCATTCCAGTGTTGATGGAAAACGGATCGGTCAACCTCGAAATTTCTCCTGAAGAGCGAATTCCTTCAACCCAGAACGCATTGAACATTCCGGGTTCGACAACCAACATTCCCTCGTTCATCACACGAAAGGCTCAAACCATCGTCGAAATGAAGCCAGGACAAGAGTTGTTTGTCGGCGGTCTGGTCACTGCCAACAACGGTCGTGAAATCGTGAAATTGCCGCTCATCGGCGAAATCCCGGTACTCGGTTCGTTGTATCGTTCCAAGGCTTTCGCCAAGAACGAAAGTGAACTCGTCGTAGCGGTTCGTCCGGAAGTCATTCTGCCTGGTACTCCAGGTCAGTTGAAACTGCCGGAAGAAATTGGAAGAGTGGAAGGTCCTCGCGACACGAACCTGTTCCAAGTCGAGCCGACAGTACTCGACGAGCGCCATTACACCTCGGGTCGCGCAGAGCGTCATCAGAAGACGTCACCGACACTGCCCGAAGGCGCACCGATCCCAGATTCCAACTAATCTTCATCAGTGTCTACTTGGGAAGGCAACGTTTATACGTTGCCTTTCTTTTTGCTTGGAGACTCGAGCTTGATGCTGTTGCTAAGGTGGAACGGCAGCAGCGATTCGCTGGCAGCGATCAGACTTCGCTGACTCAGTTCAGCTAGTCGAGTCCAGAAGAGTAGAAAAGAGCAATCGAGAGAGCCTGCAACATAACGCCGGAAAAGATCCGACTGATTATGTTTGATTCGTGAGCACCATCGCCTTAGCCGAACTACGTCAGAATCGTCTTTGACCATCTCGCCGCACGCTTCACAACCTGCCACCATCAGCGAGGCCATAAACCTGCGTTCCACGACGAATGAGGAGCAGCAGGAGAAATCTATTTGCTCTCGACATCCGGTCGCCATGAGCGCACCAGAGCGAAAATATCCAATAGTATCTTCGATCTAAAAAACAACAATATTTTGAGAACTATCGTCGTTTGCTCGCGGCTTTCTTCACCGGACGTTTTCTGTTTTCCAGATAGTCTGCGCATTCATCCGGAAACTCGGAAAAGAAGGCATCCAAAACGTGGTGCACAGATTTGGCTATAAACTGCTCCCTGTTATCTTCAGGGCTGTAGCAGTTGGCAAGGCCTGCTTTGTCGACGATTTTTAAGAGTCCTTTTTCGGATAGCCGAACCATGGTCGTCATTACAGTTGTGTATGCGATCTCACGTTTTTTAAGCAGCGTGTTATAGACTTCGCGCACTGTGACCGTGGGCTTTGCGAGCTTCCACGATAGTTCCATGATCTCGCACTCAAGATCGCCGAGGAACTTCTTCAGACCCTTTTGATTGAACCTGAACGAGGCGTTATCATCATCTATTCTCATGCAAGATCACCATCCAGTAAGGCTTTCAACAGATAGTAACACAGCCTGACGACTTTAGGTAGTTGGTTTGGCAAATTCCCATTTACCAGACTATAACTGGACTGGCGGCGGCATTCCGCATGTGAGACGGGTTGAATTATTCTCTACCAGCTGTAGTTGATGATGCTCGTCGTGATTGCTAAGATGGCAAGCTGGAAACCGTTTTATAGCTGACAAATGATCGAATCCAACCAACATTCCCAGAGAAGCAACGGCAAACGACCGGTCGTATTTCTCGATAGAGACGGCACCTTGAACGTCGAGGCCGGCTACATTCGAGAGCTCGAGAATCTCAATTTGATCGACGGAGCTGCCGAAGCCGTCAAGAAGTTGAACCAGTCCGGAGTCGCTGCCATCCTGGTGACCAATCAGACTGGTGCGGCTCGAGGTTATTACAGTGAAGATCACATTCTGGCACTTAATGCGCGCCTGGTGAACTTGCTGAAAGATGGCGGCGCCTATCTCGACGATGTATTCTACTGCCCTCATCTGGAAGATGGCCAGGTGGAGAAATACAGTTTTGCCTGTGACTGCAGGAAGCCTGCAGCAGGACTGGTGGAGAAAGCCTATGCCAGACATCCGGATCTGGATCGCGGCAGGGCATTCGTTATTGGTGACAAGGCGACGGATGTCGAACTGGCCACGAACTGCGGTGCTGCAGGCGTGTTAGTCCTCACCGGTTATGGCCAACGTGTGCAATCGGGCGAGTATCAATGGAAAGTTGTGCCCGACCACCAGGCCGAGAATATCGTGGATGCAGTGGATTGGATCCTGGGCCAACTGGCAAGCAAATCTTGAACTTGGCAGACTGACATCGGTCGAATTCCGATGGTACTGAATGCGATATCACCGCATTCGCCGGTTCAGCTTCTACCTATCTATCGAACTGCTTGAAGTGCGATCGCAAAAGCGCGCTCACTTCGCTCAGGAGGCTGCGCATATCGAACGGTTTGGGAAGATATAGATCGGCGCCTGCTTCGAGCGCTTTAGATTGATCCGGATGAGACGTGGCCATCACTATCCAGATCTTGCTGAGTTCGTCGTCTTCTTTGAGTGCCTTGCACAATCCCCATCCATCCATCTGCCGGTCGCTGAGTGTGGACTCGAGCAGAATCAGGTCAGGTCGCGGTTCATACCGTGCCATCGTCAGAGCATCATCGGCTGAGCTGGTGACGTCCACTATGTAACCTTCCAGAAGTAGGGTCTCTTGCAGCAGACAGGCCATCGCTCCATCCGGCTCCACGACCAGGATCCGAGAGTTTCTGCCGGCATCAGTCAATTCTTCGTCGATGGAAAGCTCACCGGTGATCATGTGCTCTTCCGGTTTGCCTAATACCCAGAATGAGTCCAGATGTTGTTTTGCATGGAAGCGTGCATCTCTGGCCGCGGTGAGAACATCCACATAACTCTGGAATCTTCGCTTAGTGCTATCGACGATGCCGATGGCGATTGAGATCAGAGGAACACGCCTTCTGATACCGCCTCTTCCTGTGGAGATCAAGTATCCGCGCTCGATGTCGCCCTTCGGATAAAAACGCGTGCTGATTCGATCGAACTGCTGGCAGATTCGTTCTGCCTTGGCTTCTGCCTCTGCAGGCAGAGTGGTCATGATGAAGTCGTCGGCTTCGATGTGTCCGACGAAATCCGTATCGTCTGCGACATCGGCAAGAATGGCTCCCAGAGCTTTGATCAATTGATCTCCAGCCAGATCGCCGTAGGTTTCGTTATAAACTCTGATCTTGTTCAGATCGATGGACATGGCTGCCCATGGTTTATCCGAGACGAGAAGTTGTTCCAGCATGCGACGGATCAAGTTCGGTCCCGGCATCTGCGTGAGCGGATGGGAAAGCTCCTCCTGTCTACGTCTCAAATGCGCGAGGACTCTTATTGCCAACTCATTCTTGTCGATAGGATCATGCAGCACGTCGTCTGCACCATATCTGAAGGCATTGATTCGTTCGTTTACGTCATCTGACGGATAGAGGAGAACCAGCACAGGTCGAGGAGCCACGACAGTTGCGCGGATCTGCTGGCAATACAGTCGTCCATCACCTTCCGGCATATTGGCAGACAAAATAATCAGATCGGGATGAAGAAAGGAGAGAAGCTCATTGGCTTCATCGAAAGACGTTACTGCGTTTACCCTTGCTCCGGTTTTCTCAAGAACTGAGGCATAATCAGCGGCTTGCCGAGCCTGATGGATAACTAAAATTTGTGGCGTAGGAAGCATGGTTAATAAAGATCACGCCCCCTTGCGGCCTGTTTTTCATATGTAGAAGCTGGTAACCGCACTGTAAACGTGGTCTGTCCTGGTTCGCTCGCCACTTTGATCTCGCCCCCGAGCGCGAGCACGAGAGAGCGGGTGATGTAGAGTCCCAATCCGGTGCCCTCGGTTTGTCTGACCAGCGGATTGTCCAGGCGCGAAAACTTAGAAAATATCTTGGGCAGATGCTCTTTGCCGATGCCCACGCCTTCGTCTGTTACCGAAAACTCGATCAACTCTTCGTCGGGTTTGTCCGTCGATTGAACTGCCTTGGCTCTGACGGTGACAGTGGTGTTTTGCAATGAATATTTGACTGCGTTGTCGACCAGATTGGTAAGAATCTGCTCCAACCTGTCGGCGTCCGCCCAGACTGCCGGCAGACCAGGAGGAATATCCTGGACGATTTTATGATGACTGGATTTTTCAGAGAGATTCATGAGCACACGCTCTAAGGTCTCAGCAAAACTGATCGATCGAATCGTTAGCTGCAGGCGTTTGGATTCGAGACGCGAGACAGCAAGAAGGTCTTCCACTAACCGTGTCAGGCGATCTGCCTGTTCTTTAATGATACCAACGTAACGTCGTTGTTGGCTTACGTCGAGCCGCTCTCCAGCTCGTAAAATTGTATCTGCGAAACCTTTGATGCTGGTCAGCGGAGTTCTCAATTCATGACTGACCGTGCTGACAAAGTCTATCTGAGCTTGTTGAACCGAGCTGGCCTGCAGGATGTAGATAACTGTGAGGTAACCGATCGGTTCTTTGCCGACGTCTTCGTCAGCATCGGTGACAGGGATGTGCGATGCCGGCATAATCAGCTCGGCGCCGGACTTTCCGATGACTGCCACCATACGAGGGCGAGCGCTGCTGCCTTCGTTGTCTGCTACCGTATCTGATGACTCCGATCTGCTGTTGCGTCCAGGGTCACCAGGATGGGACTCCTCTTTTTCTTTGTCTCGCTCCAGATCGATTATCGAGCTCAAGGGTTCTCCCAATAGCTCTTCAACTGTTTTGCCTACGATTCTGGAGATTGCCGGATTGCAGTCCGTGATACGACCCAAACGGTCGCTAATCACCATGCCGTCGGCGCTTTCGGCGAACAGACAACGATAAATGTCTTCGGTCCTGATTGAGGATACTTTTGCCACGTGTAATCGGGAAAGTCTGCGCGAAACGGAAGGCGATGCCCACATCCTAACTTATCACTACAATAGTCAGGTTCAGGTCAATACAACTTATCCTTAAGGTTTCTAGCTCTTGTTCAAAGCACGCCGCCCAGGGTAAGGCGAGAACCAGCGCTGCCTGATGCCATGCGACACCAGTCTGGAACCATCTTCATAATTCCTCTGCTGCCCAGGAGGGATTCGCAAACCGTGAATGTCAAGGGTGCGTTGGAAGCTCCTGCTCGTCGGTAGCCAAAAGCAACTGCTTCAGCCGCATTTGATCCGTCAAGTAGAGAAACCCAATCAGGGCCTCGAACGCCGTTGCCCGGCGATAGTTGGACTGGTCCATCCGCCGGGGTCCTGTTGTTTTCAGGTTGCGCGCCCGCCTGACCAGATCGAGCTCCTCAACGGTGAGCAGCTCTCTAATCAGCTCCAGCATTGCTGCCTGGGCACGTGCGTTCACTCTCGAGACTACTTTTCGATGGAGTTTGTCGGCGGTTTGGAGATTGACAATGCACTCCTTCTCCCTTTGATACAACTCGAAGACGGCATCACCCAGATAGGCGAGCTGGCGTATAGGAATCTCACCGGATATGGCTGTTTTCAGATTGAGAGCAGCGAAGAGCGAAAAATCATCACTCTTTTGCATCTTTACTTCTTCCCCTCTCTTCTCTTCCCAGCGAATCCTGGTTTCTGGGAGAGCGAGGTTTGGACCCATGCGAATTTGCTCGTCTGATCGAGGTGTGGGTCGAGCTTGGCGTCTTTTTGTCAGCGCCGGTTAGCCATCGGAAGATAACCTGCAATGCGAAGCTCGGCAGGGTAGAAGCCATTCTCTGGAATCGCCACGGCTCGCACTTCAGGCGGTAGAACCACTCAAGACCGTTCTTCCTGTAAAACTCAGGGGCTCGCTGCACATTGCCTGTCCAGACGTCGAAGCTGCCGCCGACTCCCATTACGACCGAGCCGGGCAGGAAGTGAAGCCAGCGGTTGATGAAATACTCTTGTTTGGGAACGCCAAGCGCGACCAGAACCAGCGCCGGTGCTCCTTCTTTTATGGCGGAGACAATCTCTTCTTCGTCACTTTCGGTGAAGTAACCATGATGGCTGTACGAAATCTTCAATCCTGGATGCATTTTGGGCAGAACCGTCAGCAGACTGTCCATGGTTTCAGGCTTCCCGCCCAATAATGCGACGGAGACACCTTGACGGGCAGCGGCGGAAAGAGCCAGATGAGCTAGCTCGATACCAGGCACCCGGGGAGTTTTGAATCCTTGCAGTGAAAGAGCCAGGGCTGGACCTGCTCCGTCCGGCACGATCAACCTGGCGTGCCGAACCACCTGGTCCAGCTCAGAA
Organism: uncultured Candidatus Obscuribacterales bacterium; assembly: GCA_964436185.1. Lineage (GTDB taxonomy): Bacteria > Cyanobacteriota > Vampirovibrionia > Obscuribacterales > Obscuribacteraceae > CAYTDR01. The sequence goes on from CAYTDR010000313.1 coordinate 7,466, forward strand.
TCACGCTGCGCTTGAATGCACATCTCCGCATTGAGCGTTACGACATGCATGCCTTTCTTCTGGCTCCAGGAGCGCTCAATGAGCTCGATCGCTTGAGTTTCGTCAACAAGGTCGACCGGATAGCCGAGTACTTGTTTTCTCAGAGGGATTGAAGGTTTGGCATCGGATGGCATCGGCGCCTGCTCCCGAGGTTGGCTAGTCACTTAAGATTCTATCGAGAAGGTCAAAATTCTTGCAAGCCAACTCTTGCGATTGCTTTGACCATTCCGACCCGAATTTGGATTGAAGTGTAAGATTTTTGCTTGAGTCTTCAAGCAGCGAGACAATGTGGGCAACACTTAGCTGTTCTTGGGCACCGTTGACCAGATCTAAAAAAGGCTGCTTGGCATGGCTTAACAAGTACGTTACCTTCGGATCATAGGAGAGACCCAAACAAGCAACTCCACACTTCACTCCCATGAGCAGGGCGTGGAATCTCATTCCCACTACCATGTCGAGTGAGCCGATCAGGCTCAACCACTGGCTGGGCAAGAGCGGTTGGTACTCTCTGTCGATAATCGAGCCCAGGTTGACGACCGATCTGCCTCGGTCTTTCAAGACTTTGACCAAATGGTCCGTCAGCGCCTTGTCTTCGTCTCTTTGCAAGATAAGAGGAACAAAGATGTAGTTCTCTGGAAGACCTGTCGCTAACG
>CAYTDR010000314.1:0-8140 GCA_964436185.1 uncultured Candidatus Obscuribacterales bacterium
TCGGCCTATCGTCAGCTCGTCTGTAGGTGGCACCGTCAGTGGTTGCCCATCGAAATAGAATTGATCGTCGACCATCTGATCGGTCTTGGAGCGCATGCGTGATTGCGCGGAAGGTGGCAGATCTAATTTGATTTCAGCCGCGCCATCTTCGTTTTTGCCCAGTCGGATTTCGTCTCCCGGTGCGAGATAAACTCGATGAGGTTTTTCTTTGGTGCCATGAGCAGTGGGTTCCGTCGGCCATTCTTTCTCGCCTCTTCTCTTCACGTACGTACCGTTCGTGGAATAGTCCTCGAAGTAGTACATCTGCTCTTGCTGATCCCAACCGATCCGTCCATGCTGCCCTGATACCCAGGTATCAATCTCTCGAGATCCCAGACCCAGTGATGTTCTGCCTAGCTCAACAGGACCCTTGCGGAAATCTGGTGTTTTTCCGCCAATCATGAGTGGTCTACCATCGGCCGTGAAAATAGCTTGCTTGTATACAGGATGAGAATCCGGCAAGGCAGGCGTTATCTTTTGCACGCCGGGCAACTTGTCCAGATTTAGATCAAAGTCGGATGGGATGAGGGACAACCCTTCGCCTGTGTCAAAGAGTTTTGGTTCGGTGCGAGGAACCACCCTGAATCGGCTGTCCTCGTATGCCCGCACCGCTGGTGGTGTGCCTTCTAATCGATAAACTTTGCCATCATGATCCTGATATGCTTTTTCGCCTTGCACGTCGATGGGCATCAGCTCCTTACCATTTGCCAGCTTGATGATGTCAGTAGCGGCATTATGAGCGGCAACGCCCTCCAACTTCTTATCCAAGCGAGCGCCTTCAATTCGCAGGATTGCATTTCCTTCATCTGCCGTGAAGCCCACTACGCGACCACTTTCTTCTGTGTCGATCTGGACACGTGAGTTGACGTTGTAATCAATCTCGGCAAATGGTTTTCTTACACTGTCGAGCGGTACTACCGAAAGGTCTAATCGTTCTCTGAAGACAAAGCCGGTTTGATCATTGTTGGCGACACGTTCGTAAATGCGGTTGCTCTTGTCGACGAAGAGCTTCTTTCCGCCTATGGTTACTTCGTTGACATCTTTAGATTGGTCAGGAAGTACGCGTGGCTGTCTATCGTTCGACTGCGTGTTCTCGATTACTACATTGTCGGTGCCGGGAATTTTGTCGAGAATTGTACCTTCTTGGACATTGTCCGCGCTACCAAAGCGGACTCGCTGATTTCGCTCATACCGTGTGCCGGTAATGCGTGGAGAATGATTGTCCGGCATATGATAGTCGGCCTTCTCCTGGAAGGTTACTTCAATGCCACCACGTCCGATGCGAATTCGATCGCCGTGTTGCAGGTGGTACGGTCCCTGTACCAGCTCTCCATTGACATAGGTGCCGTTTCTGCTGCCCAGATCGTGGAGTACAGGACCGTCCTCGGTGTAGGAGATGCGCATATGTTGACCGCTTGTATATCCGCCGCCCTCTCCAACTGTCACCTCACTGATCTCTACATCGACCGGCTTACCGCGACCCCCTCCGATGACTAGCGACTCTTTCTCTCCGGTAAACGGGATCTTGTCACCGCTGGGAAGTGTCAGTTCAAAACGATCCATATTCTCAGGTGGCTTCGGCTTGAATTGGTATGTCTCCAATTCTCCGAACTGAATAATGTCGCCGGGTTTCAGCAAATGTGCACCAGTAATCGGCTCGCCGTTGACAAAGGTGCCATTGGTGCTGCCTCGGTCCATGACCACAGGTCCACGGCGGGTCATCTCGATTCTGGCGTGGTCACGGCTGACCCCTCCGCCACGCAAGATAATACTGTTGCCGTCCTGGCGTCCGATGGTGGTATTGTTGGTACTGAACTCGGTGACATCACCGTTTGAGGTGTTCTCCAGTTGAAATTTTCCAAGACCTTCAGAGACGCTCATCTGGTCGTGGGCAGGTTGATCTTCGAACTGGAATCTTGCCCCTTGGTAGCGGCCGTCAGTCAGCATTTGCCCGATGGTGATTATGTCTCCGGGTTTCAGCTTACGTCCTTTCTCATCTACTTCTACTCCGTTGACATACGTTTTCGCTACTCCCGGTCCTTGATAAATTACTGGGTCGCCATCCTTGTCTATGGTGATGATTGCGCGAGCGCTTTTAACTGCGAGTCTGATGTTGGCCGAGCCGTCCGAGCCCAACCTCGCTGCCCCGTCAGGAAGCTCAAGGTCGGTGTCGGTGCCTGTGATGCGCAACCTGTAGTAGCTGAGCCGGTCGGGCGTCGGCATTGTGGTGTCAGGAGTGGAGCGGGCCAACTGGTCTTTTGTGACAGTGGTTTCAAGAGCATTCTTCTTGAACAGGATCAGTCCACCCTGGGCATCATAGCCTCTTACGATCCATCCGGTAGAGGATGAGGTGCCGTCGGGCGACTTGACACTGACTACGTCACCTGCTTTCGGTGCCCGGCGCTCAGGTACACCTTCCACGCGAGCAATATCGGTGCCTTTCAAAGTTTGCTCTAAATCGCGCGTGATGGTAACGCGGTCTCTCAGGTCGTCTACCCCTTTCACCCGCCATCCAGGCAAGCCAAAACTGTCTAGTTTATGTCCTACCGGCACGTCAAGCTTGGGTGGCTCGCCGTCGTCATTGCCGCGCATGGGCAGAGCACCATCACCGGCTGTCCGCGATCGTGTTGCTTTGCCTGAGAGAGTGGACTCCGTCTGGCTAAGAGCCTGTGCCAGGAGTTTAAGACCCGGATACTTGCCGAGCAGTTTTTCTTGTGTGCTCACGTCAGGTCTGATGCCCGTTGCCTCGCCTCTTCCGTCTCGCACGGCCAGCTCGAGATCGGCGAGCTTTCTCACATCATCGAGGACTTGCTCTAGCTTCTCGCCGGAGAGTGTACTTTCGAGCGCTTTTCTAACGTAGCGCTGCAGATCCGCCGAGTCACCGAATTGAATGACTTTGTCATCCATGCCGATCCCTTCGATGACACCACCTGTGTAGACTCGAATCTCCTTGAACATCGCTCGACCGTCTGGTGTGTGGGGCGGTAAGAGCGACAGGCTTACCCATGGCTCGCCGTATTCTCTGCCACCAGCCCCGATCGACCGTTTGACGGTGGCCGCCACATCCGGTGGCGCATCGCCCGGGTTACGTACCTTGACCTCTACGGCATGGCGGACTCTCGCCTCCACTGTTCGGACGAGGTTCTGTTGTCTGTCGCGGAAGTCTCTGCCAATATTGGTCTGGTTGTCGAGGAACTGGCGAGTGCGGCTGTCAATCATGCCTGCGCTCTCCAGCCTGGGAAGAATAGCGCGTAGATCGGCGAGCTCTTGAGCCGCCGTCGGGCGTCCTTCACCGGCGTGGACGACCGGACGTAGAGAGGGGAAGGGGAATCTCGGGTCAGACGGATCGGCATCACCGAAAGAAGGTTGGACGCGGGTCAAATCAAGGGCGCCCAGTTTGAAGGCGGCGGTGAGTCCGGGCGGTGTGAAGCCGGCGATATGTTGTTCCAGACTGCTGGCAAGGCTGTTCAGGTCGGTAGCAACATTGCCGCGATTGCGCGAAATGCTGACTAGAGTGCTGCTGTCGAAGTGGAACGCCCAGGGACTGGGTGGTTTTGTCTGTCTGCGATCTTTACTGATGCCTGTCGCCTTCTCTTCGAATCGCTCTCGGCTGCCTGCTGCATCAATAGGAATGGCTTTATTGTTGTCCAGGTCTAGCAAAATACCGTCGATGCCAAGGTGGTCCGCGGCAGAGCCTTTGGCGCCGGGAAGGTAGAGATAGTTGCCTTTCAGGCGGCCTTCCGCGATTGCTCGCTGGATGGCACTGCCCAGATTGGATTCGAAGTCCTCTCCGAAACCGTCCTTAACCGATCGACCTGTCTTCTGTTCGTTGAGGTCGGGCAGAGCACGACGGAAGAATTCCACTGCCTCGGCTTGTGTGGATGTCTTGAAGAGACTGGCGTAAGGGATGTCGACGTGCGGATAGTCAGAAGATTCATTAAGGAGTCTCGCCAGGGAGCCAATCTTGCCTGCCGGCAGATCGCTGCCGTCTACATGCTGTTTCGCCAGAGCCAGCATTGTATCCAGTACCAGAGCGCGGTCGGCCGGATCGGTGGTGGCTTCCAACAGTTTGCGCGCCGGCGCTACCCAGAATTCATCGCCGGTGAACTTGCCCGTCATCAAGAGTTTCATCAGCTCTTGCTGGCGCGTATCCACATCAGCATTGAACTTTTTGAACAACTGTTTGGAGATGGCGGTAATGTCACCGAATCCAGCCATCTCCGGTGCCGAGCGAGAAAGCTCGGACTGTTTGACGGTCATTGATATGCCGTCCGGTTTGCGCAGTATATACTCGCCGCTGTCCGGATCTTTTCCTACGACTTTCCATCCGCTTTCCGGCGAGCCATCTTTGCCTCGTAAGGACACCTCGTCACCGACTTTGGCGGGGCGGTCGTCCTTTGTGATCAGCTGATCGGCAAGGCTGCGTGTCACCTTGTCTCTGGTGATCTCTACTTCACCGGTATCGGATACGGTGCGTACCTTCCATCCGTCGAAACCCAATGGATCGAGTGACTGTCCCGGTTTGAGTTCGACTGTTTGACCATCTACTCCAAGACGTGGTCTGACCGGCAAGTCTGCTCCGGAGCGATAGCGATTGTAGTCGGTCGAGTCAGGAGCGATGCCCCTATCGCCGGTGCCGGGGTTGCGCGGATCATATATGCGCGGTTGGTCGCTGCCGTCAAATTTGATCGATGTCCACATGTGGTTGATGGCAGTACCGTCGCCGGTGCCATTGCCGCGCACCAGAGTTACCTGCGCGTTTGGCAGGAGCTCATCGGCCAGCACCTTCATCAACATGGCTTGCTGAGTGCAGCTGCCGATGCCCTTCTCGATGAATTCGCCCAGATGCACTCGCTGTCCGGCATTGTCTGACATGAAAGTCGAGTACATATCATCAAGGAGACGCAGCTGGTTTTCTCCGGCAAGCTCCGGCGCTCCGGAGGAGAGCTTCTGGCGAACGAACTCAGCCAGTTTGGCCGCTTGCTCTTGCGGTGTCAGGTGGCTGTGCTGTTTGAGGAAGTCCCTTGCTTCATCGACTGTTTTGCCCAAGACCGGATCGTTGGCTCTGTCTACCACTGTGGCAGCGCGTGGACCGCTGAAGGAACCGTCTCCGTTTATATGGCGTCCGGTACCGGCATTGGTGAATCCGTCCTGGAGTCTTCCTGACACCTCATGTCCGACGACAAAGTCATTGGACTGCCGGCGAGCCAGTTCCGTAGGCGGCGCGCTCGGGCGCTCGAGTGGCCGGCTGTCGTGCACGGTGTCTCGCGGCGGGTTTTGCTCGAGGTAGTTGAGCAGCTCGGCTCTACCGCTATAGTTCCCGTACCAGCGGCGCAACAGATCTATGGGCATACCGGCGTCGTGCAGTATGGCAGGAATCTCTTCTTCTTGCGACTCGACTCTCATACACATATTGTCTTCTTTCGGTTTGAGACGGAATGCGTCCAGTCGCGGCAAGTTATCCTCTCCTGTAGCCCCTTCAGTAAATCTGGCGTACGACTCTGCTACTACGAGCGAGTTGTTGTCCATCTGCCTGATGTGCAAGACTTCTTCGGCTATCATGGCTGCGTGCTGTGCTTGCATACGCTTGCCGACATCAGAATCGAGCAACTTTCTTACTTCCGCCAGATCGCCGGCGTCAGTCAACTTGACACCGTCAGTGGTTTGGCCCGGCTTCATGATATCAATCTTGGTACCGCTGGATAGCTCGACTATGCTGCGGGGATTTTTTACCGTGAATGTGTCCCAATCGACTAGAGGTTTGAAGCGTTTCCTATCCCAATTGGTCGATTCTACCCCTGCCCACAAGCCCTGTTTCTTCATGAACTTGGCCAGGTTGGTTTCAGCATCTGCACCAGCCATGTCAGGCATAATCTCGCTGAGCTTGATGGTTCCGTCGATGGTTCTGATCTCCACTTTCGAAGGATATTTGGATAGGTCCAGAGCATGATCGTAGGCAGCTTGATAATTGCCGTCCTTGAAGTGGTCGACGAAAGTCCTCGTCCATCGATGGGTATCCTGGGCTCGATCGGTCGGCTTCCAGCTTACTTGAGCGCCTTCCACCGGTCGCAAGCCGTCTTCGTCGCCGCCGCGCATGGCCAGCGCTCCATCACCTCGCGGTCGCGGAGGCGGCGGCGTATCCGGCACGGCCGGTGTGGTATCGCGAGCGGTGAGCGATTCTTTGATTTTCGCTACATTGGCCGGACCGTCTCCTGCCAGGTGCTCCGCCAGCTTGGTCTTATGCACGCCGTTAGTCAAGGCGGCGAGAAGTTCGTCTCCGGTTGCCAAACCGCGAGCGATAAATTCATCGGCCAGGCGGGCTTGTTTGGCAGGTATCTCCATCCAGTTAAGCAGCTGATTGAGCTTCGGTCGGGCGTCGGCCGGCTCTACTCTCTTCATGATCGCTTCCAGGGCTGCACCCAGATGCGAGTCGGGCAGATTGTCCAACATTTCTTTGATGTTGGCTGTCTTGGAGTTTATCAACTGAGTAGCCAGCTCTGCCGCTCTCTGTGGTGGCAGCGCCTCGAAGGCAGTCGAGTATCGCGAGAGAAGTCCTTCGGCTTTCAAGGCCTTGATAGCGGTGCCCAGGTGCGTATCAGGAATCGCTTGCACAACCTGGTCGACTGACATTACGTCATTGCCGACGATGAAGGCCGCGATCTCGCCCATCTGCTCCAGCGGTGTTGAGGCGAGCAGCCTTCGAGCCAATTCTTGAGTGCGTTCCAGGCGTGCCGGAGCCTCTCCATCTGGCGCACCGCGGAAGCGACCGAGCTCCGTTACGAATTGCTCTTTGGTGTTGTCGAATCGAATGGCTTGCCTATACAGATCGATCGCTCGATCCTTTTCCTGACGCCCGGTGGTATCGTCGGCAGCCAGCCCATCTCGCTCTCTTATGAGGCGGCGCAGATTTTCGCTGTGCTCGATTCTTCGTGCCCGAATCTCTTCGGTGGAGAAGATATAGTGTCCGTGGGCATCGTCTTGCTTGGAGACACCGACCGTATCAGTAGAGATGTTGCGGACCAGCTTGGCCAGCATCGCACTGTCTGTAACCGAACCATCCTTGAAGCTGGCTCGTATTCTATCTGCTTTGGCTTCAATCAGCTCTCGTACGACACGATTGGAGTCGCGTCCGCCGATGCCTAAGAATCCCTTGCGGGCAGCCAGCACGCTGTCAGGAATCACGGAGATCTCCATTACCGATTGATAGTGGTTGATCTCCTGCACCATTTCTTTCACCAGACGCGCATCGGGAGCCTGCCCGTTGTTTCGCTCTGTCAACCAGCGCGCTAACTGTTTCTCGGTCGGCACTGCCTGGCGTCCTGGTGTGCCATCAAGGGCGGCACCATTCTCGCTTATATAGGCGCGCAGATTGTCCCTCATATACTTGCCTTCCTGAGGGCTGATGCGGAAGGCATCAGCGGTGCCGGGCAGATCTGAGAGCCGGCGCTCGACTACCAGTTTGCCGCCGGCGTCGCGAACGGCTCGCTGCCCGCCTTTGCTGGTGTTGAGAAGCACCTCTTCTCGAACCATGGCTCGGTAGCCTATCGGATCTGCTTTGGCATAGGCAGTTCTCTCGATGGCGAAGACACGATGGCGCATCTCGTGGCGAGTAGTGAGTGTCGGTGCAATCTGGCTGGGATCCTTGCCGTCCAAACGAGACAATCGGACGCTGTCATCGGAGACGGAATAACGTCCGCGAGCATTCTTCAATTCGCTTGCCGGCACCAATCCGAAGTTTTCACGGGTGACCGCATCTTCCGGCAACCCCAGCCGTCTTGCCACTTCTCGGGCGTCCTCGTACAACGCTTCGGCAACCTCTGTCTGCAGTTTCTTGTCTCGAGGATTGCTGGCCAGGTCGACTGCTAGATCGTCGGTTCGATTGCGGACGGCGTTGAGATTGCCGAGAGCCTGATCGAGATTCTGGGCGGCTTCGCGGTCCGAGGCTGCTCTAGCCTCATAGACCTTTTCGATGTCGGCGAGCATTTTTTCAACTATCGCTTTGTACGGCGGTTGATTCAGTGCATGCTCGTCGTCTGAAGCTATGTTCCTCAGGAAATTCTCATTCTCTGGGTTTGCCGGCAACTTAGCCAGTCTTTCAAAT
>CAYTDR010000315.1:0-8134 GCA_964436185.1 uncultured Candidatus Obscuribacterales bacterium
AGGGTGTTGACGAATATTCAGAAGGAAGCAAAACTCTGGAGAAAACTCAGTCATCCAAACATCGTCAGGCTGCTGGATTTCTTTCTCGAAGATGAAAGAGCTTATCTGGTACTAGAAACTGCTGGTGGTGTCACGCTCAAGGAATTTGTCGAAGAGCAACAGCCTCTCGATGAGGCGCTCGTTCTCAAGTTGGCTCTTCAAATGTGCGACATACTCACTTATCTGCACAGGCGTCAGCCACCAATCATTCATCGAGACTTTACTCCGGACAACATTGTCATCGATAGCGATCATGTATTGAGACTGATTGATTTCAATGTCGCTCAGCAGCTTGAGGCGCAAAATAGCAAGACAGTGGTTGGGAAGCATTCCTATATTCCGCCGGAACAGTTTCGAGGCAACGCAACTCCTCAAAGTGACATATACGCATGTGGTGCTACGTTATTCTATTTGTTGACGGCAATCGAGCCTGAGCCAATTTCACCATCTCATCCCAGAGCATTACGCAGTGATGTTCGTGCAGAGCTGGATGCGATAATCGCTAAATCAACCAACCTCACACTTGCCAATCGTTACCAGGACACCCTGGAACTGAAGACCGACTTGCTTGCGATTTTGTCGTCGGATGATGAGAGCGCTGAATAGTGAGTAGACCTGGCGTGCGCTGACCGACCGTTGTGGCAGTTAGGAACGAGCACTCGCTGGAGTTCTCGTCACCCGAGTTGCAATCGGACGCGTTTTGGTTTGGACAGCTAATTCTATATCCACTTTATTTCCCTCAGCCCGTGTTGTAGTGGTACACTCAATACAACGAATTTCCGGTTACCCTGAAACGGTTATGAGACGGTGTCCGCATTAACGAATCTTTCTTTCCCGAAGCGATTATCGCTTGGCGGATTGTACTTCGCTGATCAGTATTTCCCCCATCAGCGCAAGTGGATCGGAGAGGCAATCGGAGAGCTTTCCACCAACCTACCGGCAGGCAAAATGCTGGGATTACAAGTGAGTGGACAGATCTCTGAAGCGGATTTGAAGGAGCAGTTGACTGGTCTCGATCAACTGACTTCATTCGATCTCTCTACCATGCGATTTTCTGATGATAAGCTGGCCAGCATAGCTCAGTTGGGCCAGACTGTAGAGCTTCGGCTTGATTTCTTGCCTTTCGAAGACAATCATGTCACCAAAATTGGCACGATGAAAAACCTCAAAACTCTTTGGTTTCTGAACACGGCTATCTCCAACAAAGGCATCAAGCGCCTGAATGTGCTGCCTAACCTCACTCATTTAGTTCTTAAGAAGACTGAGATTACCGATGGTGCTCTTGTTCATATCAAAGAGTTGGGCGCATTGCGGACGCTTTTGCTTCCCTCGTCTATTTCTGATAGCGGACTGGAAGAACTTGCTAACCTCGAAAACATCGTGCATCTCGATCTATCCGACAGCAAGGTGACTGACATCGGAATGAACAGTGTTGCCAGCATGCCTGGTTTGGAGACGCTCTATCTAAGCGATACAGCGGTATCCGATAACGGTATGGAGCAAGTCAGTCGACTGAGCCGACTACGTACGCTCTATCTCAGCGGAACTAAGGTTGGCGATGCAGGGCTCAGCAAATTGGAGGCAATCCCGGCTCTTGAATATCTCGAAATTCGAGATAGCGAGGTCACCGAGATTGGCATCGCCAGATTGAAGACCAAGCTGCCGAACTGCAGCGTTTTTGGTCCTTAGCTTTTAGCCTTTTAGCTGTGATCCCTGAAGTCAGAATGTTTCTTTCCCTGACCTTTCAAAAACCACTTTCTCACGAAAGTCATCCAGCCCTTCCACTTGTCGTTTTCCTGGGCGCGGATATTAGCGATGCGATAATGCTCGAGTTCATACTTGATTTTATGAATATCGGAACGGAACTCTTCGGCGCGGAACGCCACAGCCATCGCTCTATCTGCTTGGGCCTGTAGATCCGGGAGAAACTTGAGTTCTGTCTCCAGAGTGGCAATCTTTGCTCTGTCTTCCACTCGATCAGTAAGAAGTTTGATGATCGTCTCTTGTGCTTCGATTACAAGTCGTCGCATCTCCTCGAGTTCTTCTGTCTTGTCCTCTACTAAGGCTGTGAGCTCAACCTCTGTCGTAGCAGGCATTAGCTGCCCGTCGGTCGTAGTGACTTGAAGTTGCTCCGATGGATTGCCACCACGTTGCAACATGCCGATGAAACTGTGGAGAATACCAATCAGGTCATTTCGAGAGACCATATCGAACTCGTCGATGAAGCTGGCTTCTACCGTCGTAATGGCGGTGCCTCTACCCGTTGCCTGTCGCAGTTGTTTAGAGCTTTTCTCGATCAGGTCCTTCAGGAAGCTGCTCGTCGGCTGACGCGGTTGTTTCTTTTCAGGCTTGTCATCAACAGCTTCTGGAGCCGGTGCATTCGCTGCGTATTCATGCACCATCTTCGTGTTTTCTGGACTTTCCACTAATGGAGGTGCAACTTCACTTACTGGTTCGATCGGCGTTGTGGATGGTGCTGATGCAACTGCGCTTGAATCTTCGATTGAAGGTGCAGCTGGTGGAGAGAAGTCCTGTTGAAGAGGTTCGTTATCAGACACCTCATCGGCTTTCGGCACCGATGGTGTCACCTCGTTCTGAGTGAAATCTGTTTTGTCGGAAGAGTCAGCCTCGAGTTTTTCTTCAACCGGCCATGGAATGCAAGCTGGTTTGATCTCAAGCCGAATCAATTCGATTTCGTCGAGTACCTTGGAGGAACGATTCATGTATTCGCCAGAGCCACGTTTTCTACTTCTCGGGCGGGTTGCGACATCTGAAGACTTGCCCGCTGTTTTTGAGTCAGTGGATTCGCTCTTCGTGTCATCGGTGCTATAAATCTTTTCCAGACCTTTCGAAAACAGGTCACTTGAAACGACTTCATTTCGCGAGCCAGTATGAAACCCTACATCGTCAGTGGTATCACAATGATCTTCAGTAAAAACCTTCTCGAGTCCGTCGAGAGTGGTTGGATCATTGTTGCTGAGCGGATTTACTTGGCTCATGCGATTCTCCTGAGTTAACTCTGGTGGTCGAACTTTGTCGTCTGGATTTGATCATGAAAGCAATGCAGATTATCCATCTCAGACATTATCCTGCATGCATACCACCTTGTCTAGTTGGAATTTGATGCTGAATATGGTGCGTACCAAATATGGTGCTATATATATCAGATGTCGAATATCTATGCTTCGCTTAGCAACTATATGTACACACAATGATTCAAACTATTGAACTTCCGCGATCGCTGTCACTCGAAGTTTTTGAGATCAGCGCTATTGTTATCGATGCCAGCCAGCTAGTCGATTGCCCTGACTATAGCTGCAGCTCTAGGGATCATCGATCAGTGAATGCTATATCTGCCAACTATGCAACATGCCGTGGTTGAATTTCGGTAGTATCACCTTTGATACTGCCCGTCTGATATTTTCTCAGTCCTCTCGCCGTTTCTTCGTCGTTTTGGGCTTCGAGGCTTCCGCCAATTTTTGATTGTCGTGCTTCACCCCGAAGAAGGTCTGTACAACCTGCTTAACTAGAGGTGCCGCAGCGGTTCCGCCGTGACCGCCGTGCTCTACGAATGCACAGATAGCAATCTCGGGAGCATCGCTTGGTGCGTAGGCTGCGAACCACCCGTGTGTTTTGCTTCCTTCCGGAGGTGCTTCAGCGGAGCCTGTTTTACCGGACATAGGAACTTCTGGAATGTTGGAGCGACTGGCGGTGCCACCATGGGTGACGGCGTACAATCCGTCGGTGACGATCTTCATGTATGTCTTATCGACATAGTAGACTTCAGGCTTTGGAGGCGGAATCTGTCTTTCGCCAATCTTTATCACAAAATGGCATTGCGGCACTTTCCCTCTCATACCCAATCCGGCATACATTCGTGCTGCCTGAATTGGTGTCACCTGCAAGAAGGTTTGACCGATGGACATATGCAGGGTGTTGCCTCGATACCACTGCTCACCCATTCTTGCCCACTTCCATTCCGAGTCAGGTATTGTTCCGATAGTCTCTTTCGGCAGCTCCACACCCGTGGCTCTGCCTGCACCGAACTTCAATCCCCACTCTTTGATCTGTTCTGGTGTCAGACCCAGTGCCATTTGATAGAACGCGGTATCACGCGACCACTGCAAACAAGTGACGAGGTCCATGACGCCGCCCTTGCCGGTCCAGTCGTGAAAGAAGTATCCACCCAGTGACATGCCACCAGAGACAACGAGTCTGGTATCGGGTTTAACCACTCTGTTTTCGAGAGCAGCCATGAGAGTAATCGGCTTCCAAATAGAGCCTGGCGGAAAACCGGACAGCGCCCTGTTGTGCAGTGGATGCGATGGTGACGCGAGGACCTTTCTATCCTCTTTTGTCATTCTGCGTGTAAACACGTTCGGGTCGAAACTTGGTCTCGACACGAGTTCGAGGATTTCACCGGAGCGTGGATCAACAGCAACTATTGCGCCGGATTTTTCACCGAGTGCCTCGTGTGCTGCCCGTTGTAAATCGAGATCGAGAGAAAGGACAAGCGGCAATCCTGGTTTAGCTTTCTTGGTCACCACTGGCTGTGATGTCTCCGGAGAATGAGCGTGTCCGGAGGCGTCTACCCTAACCCGCTGTTCACCATCGACTCCGCGCAACTGATCGTCGTACAATTTCTCGATGCCGGCCTGTCCGACCACGTCGCCCATTTTTCTGTCTTCGCGCTTAAGAAGCTGTTTCTTTGTGATCTCGCGACAATATCCGAGGACGTGCGCAGTCAGCTCGCCATGCGGATAGGTCCTGGAAATATCAGGAAGAATGTCTATGCCGGGCAAAAAGATCTTCTGCTCATAAAACAGGCTGACAATGTTCATGTCCACATTGTGCTCAATCACTACCGGAAGCACCGACTTTGATGCTTTTGCCTTCTTCAGTCGGTCCAGTACCTCGTCCGGATTTACACTGAGAATTCTGGATAGCCTGCTTGCCAGCTCACCCATGTTGTCCAGTTGATTGGGAATGGCAATCATAGAGAGCGATTGCTTGTTGGTGGCAAGCAGATTGCCGTTGCGATCGTAGATGCTACCTCTCGGGGCTCTCAAGAAGGTGACTCTGGTTGAGTTTTCTTGAGCGGCGCTCGAGTAATACTTACTTTGCATAAGTTGCAGCCAGCAAAGCCGCAAGCCGAGAAGCGAGAGACCAAGGACCACGACCGATCCCAGCACGACTGCCTTGAACGCAAACTCTTCCGTTTTATCCTGGGAAATAATCGACTGGCTCATATCAACCCATCATCTCACGATATTTGGCGAATTCCGACCATCCCCGCATGGGGACGAAAATGAATGGCGCAATCAAGGCATTAAGGACGCCTTCGCTGATAACAATCTCCATGAATTTCTCTAAAACCTCAGGTCTTCCAAGGAGCGCCAGGTTAGCTGCCGTCATCCCCTCGGCCAGGAAGGTGAAGATCAGTACGAGCGGAAGGCAGAGAATCAAAGATTGGTTGAAGTTGCGCAGACAAAAATATCCGGCCATCCAACCTACAATCGGATAACAAATGGGATAGACGGGTAGCACGGATGAATAGAGTCCAGCAAAACAAGCACCAACAAGGGCACCACTGACGGAGCCTGAGAGAGCCTGGCGTACTAGAACGGAACGCAGATCTGTTATTCTCAATTCATCCAGGGTCGGTGCGGCGATTGGCGAACCGAAGGTGATTCCCCAGACTATAGTGACAGTCAGAGGAAGGCTGGCTTGTACCATGCCGAGGCGAATCTGACTGACGACAGCTAGCTGCAGTATCCAAGCCAAAGCAATGATCATGGCACTCATGCCGATGATGCCAATCCGTCTTCGGGTGTCATTGGTCAACAAGAACGTTAGAAAGGACATGACGCCATCCCCTAACTACTGCGCCAGCGGCGGCAGAACGAGAACCTGATTTAAATCGTAACAGTTTTCTCCGAGTTTGACATCGATTTGCATTGATGCCCCATCGGTGTCTCGTCTGATTGCGACGACGGCGCCGACTGGGTGATTCTCAGGGAAGGTTCCGCCTTTGCCGAAGCAGACGATCTTGTCTCCGATATCTACATTTGTACCGACTGGTACGTAATCCATGATTGCCAGATTCTGCCCGTTGCCCGTGATAATTCCAGGCAGTCCGATTCGCTTGATGATGACACCGAGCTTCTGCTGCGGATCCGTAATCAGCCGGACAACACTGGCATGGTCAGAGACACTCACTATTTGACCGACGATACCGTCTCTGGTTATTACCGCTGAGCCGACCGGAATGCCGTCAGCCTTGCCCTTGTCCAACACCACTTGCTCGAACCAGTTGTCCGGGTTGCGTGCGATAACTTCCGCTGCAATTGTCGTGCGCGGAGTTTTTTCCTTCAAACCCAGCAACGCTCTTAAATGATTGGTGTCGCGAGCTTGCCGTCTCAAGGTCGTGAGTTCGAGTTCGTCTTTGGCCAGGTCTCGCTCTAATTGGCGAATTCGCTGAGATGAATTCATCAGCTCTTCTGCCAGGTTTCTCGTGGAATCAACCTGGTAAGCGCCTTTTGCCACTACCCCTGAGATCCAGGTAGCAGCAGAGAGCAGCATCCCGGATGCTGGCCCGCCAATCATTATGATCAAGATGACGAGAAAGACCGCCTCAGCAATAGAGTGCGACTTGTCCCTCAAGCTTTGTTCGTGAGGGCGGTTCACCGAATTCTCCTAGTTGCGATACAAACTCAGTTCCAATACTCGCTTGTAGGCTGGATCCGTGAGCATTCTGCCGGTGCCTATCGCGACTGCCGATAGCGGATCATCGGCAATAATTACTGGTACTTCGGTTTCCGAGGCGAGCAGTTCGTCGAGACCCTGCAACATGGCACCACCACCGACGATGACAATTCCTCGGTTGAATATGTCTGCCGCTAACTCCGGAGGAGTTTTCTCGAGTGTGCGTTTCACTGCTGCCACAATCGCTGTGAGCGGTTCAACCATTGCTTCTCTGATTTCGCCGCGGCTGACTGTGATGGTTCTCGGTAGTCCGTTGATCAAATTTAGTCCGCGAACATTGAATTTATCGTTTTCCACAGTCTTCCAGGCGGAGCCGAGTCGGAACTTGAGCTCTTCTGCTGTTTTGTCGCCCACATCAAGACTGTACACTTTCTTCAGATACAGCTTGATCGATTCATTGAGCTCATCGCCAGCGATACGGATTGATTCGTTAACGACTATGCCTGACAGTGAAAGAACAGCTACTTCGGTGGTACCACCTCCGATATCAACGATCATGGAGCCGGTCGGTTCGGTGACGGGAAGATCCGCACCAATAGCGGCGCACATCGGCTCTTCAGGCATATAAACCTGACTTGCCTTGACGTTGTCGGCGACTTGCTTGATGGCAATCTTTTCTACGCTCGTGATGCCCGACGGAACAGCAATCACCATTTCCGGGTTCATGAGCGACTCATGGGCTCTTACTCTGTCGATAAAGCTCTTGAGCATATAAGCGGCTTCTCGCAGCTCAGCAATGACGCCGTCTCTAAGGGGGCGGCTGGCGCGGACACCCTGGGGAGTTCTGCCAATCATCGCTCTCGCCTCTTCGCCAGCGGCGAGTAGAGTATTGTTATGGTCGAGCGCGATCACTGAAGGTTCTCTCAATACCACACCGTGGTTTTCAACGAAAATGAGAGTGTTAGCGGTACCTAGATCAACGCCAACACCTTTACTGAACATACTTTTGAACCAGCCTGCCAATGTAGTCACTCCAAAAAAGGTCTGAAATCCCGCTACCAGTCCTAAGTCTAACACGCGCTGGACGCTTTTGATCAACTGCTGTACTACATGTATGCCGCATTGAAGGGACGGCGACATCTTGTAAGTACGAATATGAGCCAAATTCGTCGTATGGCTCCAGCAAAAAACTGCTCTGGGTCAGAGAAAACTCACTTCAAAAACTTTCACTCACTCACTCTCTCTCTTCTTCGTCAGTGAGTCCGTAACCAATTATGTTGGTTCGCACAATAGTGAACTGTCTCTCATCATCGAGGAGGACAGAGAATGCATTTTCATCGAACCATCGCAATCGCCCGGTAAACGACGACCCATCCGTGGTGAGGATGCG
>CAYTDR010000316.1:0-8126 GCA_964436185.1 uncultured Candidatus Obscuribacterales bacterium
CTGCAGCAAGTGTTGCGAGAAGTGCAACGGCAAGACGTGCTGCGACAAGGCCAAGACCGGCTCGTGCTGCAAGAAGGATGCCACCGGAAAGTGCGCGTGCCCGAAGTGCGAGTGCTGCCAAGCCTGCAAGACCGGCGGCAAGTGCGCCTGCCCCGACTGCAGCAAGTGTTGCGAGAAGTGCAACGGCAAGACGTGCTGCGACAAGGCCAAGGCCGGCTCGGCCTGCAAGAAGGACGCCAACGGCAAGTGCGCGTGCCCGAAGTGCGAGTGCTGTGAAGCCTGCAAGTCCGGCGGCAAGTGCGTCTGCCCCGAGTGCAGCAAGTGCTGCGAGAAGTGCAGCGGCAAGGCCGAGGTGAAGAAGGATGGGAAGTGCGCCTGCACCAAGTGCGAATGCTGCTCCGCCTGCGAATCGGGTGGACAGTGTGTCTGCGTCGAGTGCAAGTGCTGCAAGGCGTGTCCTCGCAAGTAATTCCCATACCTCCAGCCCCAAGCACCTGGCGGACCCTTCGGGTTCGCCAGGTTTGCCATATAGTCAGGACACGCCATGAAATTCAATCTTTCCGGCAACTCGCGTGTGAGTACAGCGCGCTGCACGGTAGATCCGATTCATTGTCGTCGTGCTCGCGTCCAGCTCACGAATGACAGCGCCTTCGCCGTAGACACGCTCGACGGAGGCACCGTAACAGCAAGTGGCGGCATCGAGGTGGAGACCAGAACCACCAACTCCACCACACTCATCCCGAAGCAACCCGGCGCGACCGGTGTCGTCACCATCGCCTTTGAGGGTGGCAACGTCGAGCTCGATGTCAGCTACGGTCACTTGAGCAACACCATCACGCTCCTGTAACCGAGCATCCAACATCGACTACTTGGGACTCAGCTCGGCTGGCCGCGTGCAAACTGCACGCTGCCACCGGGTCTGGGTCCCAAATTTTTCGCACCGATAATACTAAAGAAGATAGTAAGAATTGCGACCACGCAAGTAAGTAAAAAAGAGCGCCCGCAACGGGTTCTCGCGATTGTCGATCGCGGACCCATTGCGGACGTCTCTCAATCAATAAAAGAAACCGCCGGGAGAGGAGAGGAGTTCTCCGTTCCCGGCCGTCAATTGCCCGGCGTGATTTACGTCTTGGTCGGCGGGTTTTCCAGCTTCTTAACCTCTGCGCTCAGACGCTGCTCCAGGTCCTCGGTTCCACTTGGACCTGGATGACCCTTTCGGTTTTCAGGTTGTCTTGGTGGCGAGGAAGCGTTCTTCGAGGTAGGCGATGATCGCCGCCTCGCCGGAGCCTCGCATCAGAACCGTGGTATCGTTTTTGATGGCATCTGCGTAACCGCCGAGTTTGGCGAGGAACTCGCCGAGGTCGGATTCATTGACGGTAGAACGCGAGACGCCGAAGCCGTTGACGTCGAGCACATGGGCGTTCATCTGCTGCTCGTAGACCGGCAGCGGTACGACGTAAGCGGGGATGCCCAGGTGCATCGCTTCCGAGAGCAGAGAGTGTCCGCCGGTCGTGATCAAACCCGAGCAACCGGCAAGCAGTTCGTCGAACCGCGAGTCGCCGTGCATGTGGAACGCCACGTTGTCTGCAGCCTCGCGGCTTCCTCCCCAGGCGATGCCGTTTTTCGTGAAGACATGGAAGTCGACGTTCTGCTGAGCCTGCAGAACCGCCATCACTGCGGCCGTGTCCTGCACGAAATCCTGCTGCGATGAGACGTAGACGATGATGGACTTGCGACCCTCGGCCACCTTGCGAGACAGCTTGAGGACGGACTCTCGCAGGATTGGCGGTTGAATCAACACTTGATTCTGGGTTGTTCCCTCCCGGTGTTTGACCTGGAAGAACGAGCAGGCAAGCCGTGCGGCAGCCAGCGGGAAGAACATGAGCAGACGAGCGACCTCGTCGTTGTAGTGGTTGCCGCGGAGTTGCTCAGGGAAGTCACCGACCAGGTACTTGCTCTGCTGGTCGATGGTGACCAGCGGGGTTCCGCAGGCGTAAGCGAACTGCGCACACACAGGCTCGTAGTCGCTAATCGCCAGGTCGGCCTTGCCGATTAGCTCCTGAGCCTTGGCCATGGCGGCGAGGTTGTAAGCCAGGTAGTCGTGGGCGCGGTTGCTATAACGCGCCAGAGTTGCTTTGAAGTCGAGCCCTTCATGGTTGCCGACGAAGAAGGGTACGGACACGGGCAGAACAGTGACATGCTTCTTGCCGGCAAAGCGCCTGGCGAAGAAGCGCAGACTCTCCCCGTAGCCGAAGATGACAAGTCGATGATCGGCGTTGGCGAAGTAATCGATCATGGGCAATTGGCGAATCGTGTGCCCCATGCCGATACCGCAAACGCCGTAGAGTATCTTGAGCTTACTCATAGGCGCTCCAGTGAATACGAGATGTAGTTTTTGGAGCCGACGACGGAGTACACGTGGACCTTCGTCAGCGCCTGGGAGAGGCTTATGCTCAGCGCTTTTTGACAGCCCCGAGGTGGCGTGGAGAAGTACACATCTCCACCACCCAGCACGACCGTGTCCGCGTAGACAGTGTCGAGGAAGAACGGAAAGAGCCGGTGCAACGCACTGGTCGGCTCCATCTTGCTTGTATCAGCGACACCGTCGTTGAGCCCGACCAGAGCGATCGCGCCGATTGGGATCGGTGTTTCGGTTGCGTAGGTGTCGTCCGCCAGAGCGAACGCTAGCCGCCCGGCATAGCCGCTACCGGCAGGGGCGCCGGCAGCATTTTGGCGGGTGGTCATGGTGCGTGTCCCTGCCACCGCAATCATCGAGCCACCGCTGATGGTGACGAGCGTTTTGTTGCCCGAGAATAGTTTGGCACCGGCGTTGACCAGTTCCATCGCTACTGTCGTTTTGCCCGCGCCGGAGTGTCCGACGAGCATGGTTGCATGCCCGTCGGCAACGACGCAGGCGGAGTGGACGGAGTACAGCCCCCGGCGCAACCAGTGGCGTCTGGCGGCGCTGTATGTGAGGTGGAGGAGGTCGAGCAGGGAGCCGTCGCCGTTCCACCGGTCGGACAGGAGGATGTTTCGTCCCCTGACGACGAGCTGTTTTACCGTTGAGTCCGCGACGGTGATGTTGATTGTCGGCGCTTCCACTGCCTGGTCGGCAAACTGAAGGCCGGGCAGATAGGCGGCGGCGAGCAATCGCGCCCGCGCCTCGTCGAAGACGGGCGAGGTCGTGTTGAGCCGCACACTGACGTCGCCCGGTAGCATGATGTCACGGCTGTGCATCGCAGTTCATCTCCTGTGCGAAGTTGAAAATTGCTGCGGCTACCTGGCTCGCGCCGCCCCTGCCGAAGCTCGAGAGCAGCCCGGAGGTGGCCGAGCCCGTCTTGTCGGCAAGCGGAAGGAGCTGGTGCGCAATAGCGGCGGAGAGCTGTTGTTTGATGCCTGTGTCGCTACAGGCGGCGCCAACAGCGGCGGCGATCGACTGCAGGATGGTGCGCTGGTCTTTCGTGTAATCGACCGGCTGCGAGGGGACCAGCTTGTCCCAGGTTAGCGAACCGTCCACCATGCCATGGTCTGCCAGGAGATTCCGTTGCAGCGCCTGGCTGTCATTGGCTGGCGGCAGCCAGAGGGTCGGTGTGCCGAAGAGCGCGGAATCGAAGATATTGCCCAGACCGGAGGTCATGAGCGCACACTTGGCAGTGCCAATCACTTTGCGGAACTCGGTGAGCGAGTAGTTGCGCACGCCGAACTGGTGCAGCTCCCTGGTTATGGCGCTGTTACCGGCGATCAGCTTCGGCTCCGGTCGATGGGCGACCGCTGCCGTGAACGCCTCGACAATCAAACGCGCGTAGTCACTGGTTTGCTCAGCGGACCAGTACGGATTGCTCAGACCGCCCAGATTGAGCAGAATGTGCGTCCGCGGGCCGAACTCTGGAGTGTCTTCTGGAATGATTGACGGTACCACCAGCGGTGAGCGGAACAGCTCCTTTCGGGCGGCGATGCGCTCACGAACACCGAAGAAGTCCTGGGCGATGTACAGGTCCGCCCGCGCCACCATTGGGTGGATGCTGGTCCAGAACCACGTCAGCGGGTCATAGATGACCACCTTCAAACCGGCTTGCTGAGCCCTTTGCGCGATGTCGAAGTCGAGCGCCGTGACGACAAGGTCGTACTGCTCGAAGATTTCCTCCAAGGTCTGCGCCTGGCTACCCTCACCTGTGGGCAGCGCATGGATGGCGTCGTAGGGCAACGGGCGCTGCAGGTCCAGTGTGTGACCGGTGCCCACATAGCCGATGGTGGCGAAGCGCTCGCGCAGGAAGGGGAAAAACTCGGCAATAGCCGCTGTCGGTCCGAACCCGAACGGCTCTGCACTAAGCAGCAGGCGTTGCCGGGATTTCTGCGTACTTGCTTTGTCCATACAACAACCTCCCGAGCAAAGTGAGTTGTTCCGTTTCTCGTGTCCGGGCTACGTCGTCCGGACTGGTGAAGCGAGGCGGTTTGCTGGCATGCATGAGTGCTTCTCGCACGTTCGATCCCAGACCGGAGGTAAACCCACCCAGTCGCGCCTTCACGGCGGTCTCGTCGTCTTCGCGGCATGGACCCGCGGAGATATAAGCGACGTAACGGGTTTGGTCAGACTTGTTGGCGCTGTTCGAGTGCGTCGTTCTGCTGTCCCAGGAGATCAAGTTGCCGGCTCGCAGAGGGCAGGCTTGAGCAGCAGCGGTCAACACCGCCGCGACATCACTGGTGGTGTCCAGCTCGACATACTCGCCCTGGTTCTTAGCCATCGCTCCGTAGCGCTCGAAGTGCTTCCTGGAGCCTGGTACGCCGACGAAAGTACCGCGTTCGACAGGACAGTCACGCAGGGCGAGCACACCCTGGACGGTGCGGAACTGCGGATGTACGAGCGGATTCTGATCCACGTGCAGCGGCAGCGCGTTCGACTCTACGTGACCGGGAAGCTTGATGCCAAGCCGATCGAACGTCGTCCAGAGATCAGCGCGACCCCAGAGGATGACGTGGTGCAGGTAGACTCGCACCGCCTGACGAAGCGTGGAAAGCGCGTCGTCGTGATAGATCTCGAAGAAGCCACGCGAGATCAGGCTGGTGCCGTCGCCGTCGGCTGGAATCGAATCCCAGGTCTTCGCATCGTCGAGCACGCATTTGCCGCCGGAGAGTTTTCCGACAATCGAGTGCGCCCGCTTTACCACGTACTCCAGGTCGTCCGCGCGAATGCCTGTTCTGCTGACGACGATGCCGTACTTGCTCCAGAACTGGAACAGAGCTTCTTCGTCCTCGACCGGGTCGAACGAGACAACATAGCCGTTGCTATCAACGGGCAGTCGCCCGACCTCGGTGGTGGACTGGCGGTAAGCATCGTATCGTTCGCGCAC
The DNA here is from genome assembly GCA_964436185.1 of uncultured Candidatus Obscuribacterales bacterium. Lineage (GTDB taxonomy): Bacteria > Cyanobacteriota > Vampirovibrionia > Obscuribacterales > Obscuribacteraceae > CAYTDR01. Next base: position 5,349 of record CAYTDR010000316.1, read on the forward strand.
TGCCGGCAGGTTGCATCTGTACTTCAGACGCCCGACCAGCCGCTTCAAGACGGAGTCCAGAGTCGCCCAGCCGCCGCCGGCTCGGTCGATCTGCGCCACAAGCGCTTTGACTGAGTCATCAACGATCAGCATGTGTTCTCCTTTCTAATGGAGAAGTCGTATTTGAATGGATAAGCTCGAAACTACCTAAAGCTGGGAAGAATCAGATGTTGTAAAAGCGAATGCCTTAAGGCGTATAGATTCTCAGCTCGGGTCGGGGTAGAAGTTGCTGTCAGGATACCTCGAACTTGACTACCTGAGGCAAGCATCCCGGATATAGTCCGTTACTTAAGAAGAGCCTCTCCTGAGCTTAAGTTTGCGCATTTCAGGTGTTCGTTAAAACTGCTGAAAATAACGTTAGACAAGTTGAAGGTTGTGATCGAATATCTATCGCAGGATTTGAGTATTCTGATATTGCGCAGGCCGTTCAAAAAATTTTTTGATATTGATGAAGAGGTTAGCTATTGCGGGCATTTGGGGATCTTTCAAAACGCTCTATAGTTACAAGTGAGAAACTTTAGATAACGACTCATGCCAGTTGCAGGAAGACAGCAAGCCGTAAATGCTAGCCTGGATGAGTCTTCCATGTCCTCATCCTGACCAATATTTTCTGACGCATCGCTCGTGATACCAATACCACTTGCAGAACCTTCCACCCGCGGAGTGTTCTTGCTCACCGCCAGGCGTCTTGGAGTGTCGCCGCATCGCTGCCGAGTGTTCGATGACAGCAGGAACGGCCTGCTGGCAGCGAAAGCTGCGAAGATGTTTTGCATCGTAGTTCCCTGCCCGTCAACGGCAGGACAGAACCACGATCAGGCCGACCTCAAGGTAGCTAGCTTCGAGCACCTTCCCGCCTGGCTGTGAGGATCCGTAATCATCGAATGTAACCATATCTGATACCATGGTTACTATGTTGCCCGATAACCTCGGGCAACGAATTTTTGATTTTCTTACACGATGCTATATAGTGTAATTTGAGGAAGCTCGAAAACGCCTATTAGCGCATTGATACGAGCTTGTTGTCATGGTGATTGATATCAGAACTTTCTGCTTGCTCAAGCAGTGATTGTTCAGTATGACCAAGGATTTATCTGAGTGAGTGAATTTTTGACGGTAACAGTTCAGTGTGCGAATCAAAGTATCAGGCTCGGAAGAGCTCATGGATAGTCAGGTTCGAACGTCTTCGGCGATGATCTCGAACTGACAATGTTATATCCGGGAAACCTGAAGCTCCCGGAAAGTGGCTGCGGGCCGCTTATTCGCGGATGCGCTTATCTTTGTTTCAGAGCTGAAGAACTGACGGCTATCGACGTATTAGAGTACGGGCACTTGTTTATCGTTCGTTTGAAGTTTTCGCACCCGCCAAAAAAAGTCCAGCCCGCACTGCAACTGAAATGCACCGACCAGTCTTACGACGTGGTGGTGCTGTTCAGCTGTTTGAGCTCAGCCTCGCCAGCGATCCTCCAAGTTGGGAAGACACCAAGCACGGTTCCTACTTCGAAACGTGCTCTCTCCAATCGTTCATTCATTCATTGGATTTGGCGACGTCCCATCAAACACCACAGTTGTATTCGAGTCGAGAGAAACGTCGAAATCTCCCTTGACTGCAACTGCTGGTAAAAACTTGTACCATCAATAAAATTCGACCAGGGGATGAAAATGAAGAGATTACTGACCGGCGTAGCGGTGCTTGCGATCGGCACCCTCATGGCCATGCCCGCCATGGTGGCCCAGACCCCGACAGTCAAGACGGACGCACCCGCCCCGAGCGTCTATGGAATGTCCCGCGCTTTCGACGAGGCCCAGGGCTTCGTTCCTGTCAATGCCTGGAAGGGAACCAACTCGCTGCAGAAAGAGTTCGTCCGCGATTACATCGGGTTGGGCAAGGAGGCGAGCAAGCTGCCCAAGTCCATGCTCGAGGCGGTGGCGTCCGACGATGAGACCGTCATCAACAAGTTCCTCAAGAGTCATGGACTGTCGATGCAGTTGCAGAAGTTCGCCCCCGGCGACTTCGGCGCGGCCGCGGTTCTCACCATCGAGGGCAAGTGGTCCGGCTTTAAGACGAAATTGAAGGACGCCGAGAAAAACGAGTATCCGGCGGTGGCTCTGGGCGGCGTCGAGTTTTACCAGGTGCCGGGACACTCTGAACCTGTCGTGCGCATCTACAAGAGCACCGAATTCAGTGTCTATGTCACGCCGTGGGATGGTGACGATGAAGGGTTCAACGCCATCAAGATGGCGACCAAGCTGACCCCGACAGCGAAGACCAGCCGCCACCCGAAGCGCTACACCCAGCTGGTCATGCCCATGGTCGATATGGATCGCACTGTCGAGCTGGAATGGCTCAAGGGCATGAACGGTAACGGTTTCCGCGTCACCCAGGCCCTGGCTCAGACCAAGCTGAAACTGGACGAGAATGGCTTTAGCGTCAAGGAAGGCTTTGCCTTCGGTGCCTCGCGCAGCATCCCGCTCAGCTACACGCTCGACAAGCCGTTCCTCCTCTGGGTGCAGGTCGACGGGCTAAGCTACCCGGTCTTCGCGGTCAAGGTGGACGCGAAGTACTGGAAGAATCCGAACGGCTCCGCTACCAAGTAATTTAACAACACACTCTAAAGTCAGCAGGGCCGCCCCTCATGGCGTACATGCTGACAGCAGCGCAAGTGAGAACTTGTAGAAAGGGATGACATGTACGCCATTGCAACACTGGCTCTAATCGTTGTTATTATCGGTTCTATTGGT
>CAYTDR010000317.1:0-8089 GCA_964436185.1 uncultured Candidatus Obscuribacterales bacterium
GCCTGGAAAAACTCGTCTCAGCTCTAGAAAAGAACGGTCTGCAAGTTCATGTGCATGCGATCGGAGACGGGGCAGTTCGTGCTGCGTTGGACGCCTTTGAGAAGAGCTGTGCAGATAATGGAAATCTCAAGAGAAGAAGTCACATTGCTCATCTGGAGCTGGTACACAAGGACGACCTGAGTAAGTTTAGAACATGCGATGTGGGAGCGACGATTCAGGGATTCTGGGCACAGAAGGATGAGTACATCACAACCCTAACCGAACCGCTGCTGGGCGAAGCGAGATCGAAGGATATCTACCCGTTTCGCAGCATTTACCTAACCGGTGCTCGTCTCTCGGGCGGCAGTGATTGGCCGGTCACGACGCTCAATCCGTTCGATGCGATAGAGGTTGCCATCACGCGCTCTGCACCAGGCAAGGAAAACGCCAGTCCGTGGCTGCCGCAGCAGTGTCTCGACCTAAAAGCTTGCCTGGAAGCGTTCACCATAAATGGTGCGTATACTAACTTGCACGACTCCAGTACAGGTACGCTTGAAATCGGCAAAGCTGCGGACCTGATTGTGCTCGATCAAAATCTTTTTGAAGTACCAGCCAATCAGATTCACAAGACCACCGTCATGTTCACACTCCTCGATGGAAAGGAAGTGTACAGACATCCGGAGTTCGCTGGCTCGACTGCGTCATCAGGTTCGAAAGTCAAACCAGCAGACTAGTTTATCGACACGTCCGGATGCAATATTTTGAACTGAGCAATGGAGTTGGAATTTATTTTATTGCAATTCTGGAAAATTATTTTCTTCACCCGCGTCGATTCCAACAACCTAATGGCACCTGGCTCAGTGACAGGCTCGTGTTCGATCGTCAACTTCATTAGCGGCAAATGACCGGTCTCCTCCATAACACCGTCTGTGATATTAGTGCTCTTTATGTGAAGTCCCTTCACACTGGGAAGCTTCGCCAGTGCCTGTATAGTTTCCGAAGAAATTCGAGTATGCTCGAGCGTCAGATTCTCAGGACGTCCAATATTGACCAGATTTTCTGGCGGTATGGGCATTGAAATCGTGCTGTTCAAGACGATGTGAGTGGCTTTTGTTTGAGCAACTGCCTTAAAAAAGTCGAGCGGTTTATCATCGGGATCAACTTCGAGAGCGTTGAGGGAACGGAGTTTTCCGAGAGACTTGATTCCGGCTGCGGTGACATTCGTATCCGAAATCATCAGCTGCATAATGGTTGGAATTCGACTGATAGCTTCGGCACCATCATCGTCTGTGGTGGTGTTTCTCAGCACCAGCGTGGTAAGTTTCAGACCGCCTAAATTTTGCAGACCTTTGGCAGTAATCTCTCTGCATCCGGAGAGACTCAATGTGACCAGGCCCTTCATCCGCCCGACAATGCGCAGATCATCGTCATCTAATTCGCAGTTACTGAGGTCGATGGAGTCCAGAGGTAGGCTTACTATCTCCTCTAAGCCCCTCTTCGAGATGCCGCCTTTCAGGCGCATTGAGGTAATATCCCTTCTGGTGCTGATGATCGCCAAATCGGTGTCGCCAACATTCGAGTTGGCAACCGCGTGCATGCCCTTTACTCCGGATCGCTGCGTCAGTTTAAATTTCTCGCCATAGGCAGCTTCATCAAGATCTTCATTCCAAACTGCCAACTCTCTTTTAAGAATGTGAGGTGGTTTCTTGTAATGTGCCGGATCGTTACGCTGCGCGACAGGAGCGAAAAGCAGAGTCCCAGAGGCTATTATGCCGGCGAGCAAAACCGCGATGACGAAGACCAAACCAGCGGGTATGCTGGGCGGTTCCGATGCCACCGCCGGCGAAGCGTTTTGCTCGCTTTCCTCATTGGCCGCGCGGGTCTCCTTTTCCAGCTCAAACAGCGCAGACCTCAGCTCAGCCATCGATTGATAGCGGTCCTCAGGAATTTTCTCCAGGCATCGTGCCACCAGATCCGATAAAGAGACCGGGACATGAGGGCAAATATGGGAGAGGAGTGGGGCCGGTTCCGTGGCATGCAGCGAGATGAGCGTAAGCGGGTCGTCACCCTCAAATGGAAGTCTCCCGGCGAGCGCTTCGAACATGACACAACCGAGAGAGTAGATCTCGGACCTGGCGTCGAAAATCGATCCCAACGCCTGATCCGGTGGCATGTATTGCGGAGTTCCAACGAGAGTCATTCCCTGAATTGTTGCCGACTGGCTACCCCTGGTCCAGGCCGCCACACCGAAATCAATAATGTGTGGCTTGACGTTGTCGGCATCCCCTTTGAGAAGAATGTTGGAGCTCTTAACGTCTCGATGGAAAATACCGGCTTTGTGCCCGTTGTCGAGAGCATCTGCTACTTGCACGAACAGCTCGATGAATGAATTGACATCCAGTGGTCCGTGCGTTTCCAGAAACGCGGAAAGATTGATGCCGGCGACGTACTCCAGCACCATATATGGTGTATTTGCAATCGAACCGAAATCGATGATGCGTACGATGTTAGGATGCTGCAGTTTGGCCGTTACTTTCGCTTCGTTTTGGAACATTACCTGCATCGATGGGTGCGCATCTAGCAAAACTTTCACAGCAACGTTCATCTGTAGATGATCGTCCCAGCATCGATAAACCGCACCGGAGCCACCGGCTCCAATCCTCTCGAGCGGTTTGTATCGTTCGATTGGGAATCTACTGGTGTCAAGTTCCAGCGGTTCGTTTGTCTGACTGAAAGGCTCGAAACTGTTTACGGCTGGATCGACTTGTTCACTTCCGTAACTTGAAGCGATGACAGCGACAGGGTGTTTGCATTGACAAGTTTCTGAACGGAAAACCCACTGAGTAAGACTACCGCTGCGCCCGGAATCGATGCGTTTTTCGCAGACTGAACAGATGGAAACTCTTTCATCGACTATTGATTCATCCAATGGGGCAGAACACTGGCAAACAGAAAGCCATTGGGTGAGCCTGCCAGGTTTGGAAGAGGCTTTTGGCTGCCCGCAATTCGAGCACTTCGTAAAGTCATCTGACATAGCTCAGTTCGTTTCGCGTTTGGTATTCTCGAGAACGGTTCGAATCGGACCTTCAGATATCATTCCCTTGTCCAACTGAGACTAGCCTTCACTAAATCAGTTTTCACCGATCTGTCGACAAACACCACAAGAAACTTGGTTAACAAGGGACAGGGAGATCTTTTCGCCATACGAGGTCAAGTGATACTATTTGCAGGTCGGATTAATGGAAGGAAGTAGTAGTGACCTCCATAGAATCTACTATGACCATCAGAGAGTTACTAACCCTCGTCGCTGATCATCAGGATCAGAAAGTTTCCATGAGTGACGCTGACCGTCAGCTCGCAATCGATTTGCTCAAAAGCAAGGCTGCCGACGAGCTCGAATACGGCGAAGAGGTAAAGGTTGGAAAAGTCAGGCTGGTCAAGCGCGTCACAGGAGCGATTGGGCTGTATTTCACCTAGCACTCCGCCGTTTCAGGGGAGGAGTTTAATATGTCCGTGCTCGTATATTTGCTCTGTCACACCCAGTAATGCGTCCTCCATTGGTACCAAGTCTTCAGAGGGAAATTCAATCTTGCACTGAGGCAATTCCTTCTTCAGCTTCTTGACGTATTTGACTTTGAGCCTGGGACAGTCATGGAGGTCGAGGTTCTTCAGTTTCTTCAAACAGGTTATGTAAGTTAGATGGTTATTCTTCATCGTCTGACTGGTGATCTTCAGGCTTGTCAGATATTTGAGTTTGTTAAGTCTTGGAAGCTCACTCTCATCAAAGCGGGTTTCGATTAGATGCAACTTTTTCAATGAGGCAATGTTCGACAGATAGCCCATTATCTGTCCAGGAAGGTTGCAACGATCGAAAACGAGCTTGCTGATACGCAGTTTTGCCAGGAGTTTCATCTCAGCATCCTGGAGCGTCGCCCTACGGAAAGTGAGCACATCGAGGTGCTGAAGCGACTGCAACGAGCCGATCAATTTTTCTCCCGCAGTGGTTGACACAATTTCTAGTCCGCTAAGACGAGGCAGAGCAGCTAATGGTGACAATCCCCTGCCGACTATCGTGTCACCTTTTTCGATTCGCAAGCCAACCAATCTCTTATTTCTTGAAACGATTTGCAGACTCTTCTCAGTCAAGGAGTCACCACCGAATTCCAGCCGCGTTAATTTCGGCAGACTGCACACAGTCTTCAGTCCCTCATCCGTCACTTTCGTTTGCATTATTGAAACGTCAACGAGCGTCGGAATGTCCAGCAACCTCTCTGCACCAGAGTCTGTGATAGGGCAGCTGTGGAAACGAAGTATTTCAAGAGGCATCCCCTTCAAATATTTCAAAGATTTGTCGGTGATGTGCGTGCCATCAAGCCACATCGTGGCGATATCTTTCCTGCCGATGACCGTTTTCACGGTTGAGTCAGATACTTCTCCTCTCGATCGGAGCTCTTTCCTTCCTGATGGCAGAATAACTTCAAGGAAGTGCGCTTCCGTTGCCTCATCAATAACCTCTGCTAGTCTGGTTACCTTCAGTCCTTCTTCCGTATTCTTGGGTGTCTTGGTCTGACCGAATTTATTTGTTTTTTGCAACGCCGTCATCGTCAGTACGAGCGCAAAAATTATTGCTGGCAACAGTAGGACTTTGCCGGCGATACTGGTGACAGAACCGAGCTGATGTAGATGGTGCGGTCTGATCTCCTCCTGCTGAACTTCTCGTTTGCTTTCAGGAAGCAGGTTGCTCAGAGCCAATTCCAGCTCCTGCATTGATTGAAATCTATCTTCTTTGTTCTTCGCCAAAGTCTTGGCGACTATCTCTTCCAACGGCTCCGGAAATGTGAGATCGCTTCTCACTGATGACAGGCGGGGTGCCGGCATCTGCGCATGCATGTGAAGGGTGTCCAGCGCATTCTGACCAATGAAGGGGGTTCGACCGGTCAAAGCTACAAACAAAACGCACCCCAGCCCATACACTTCGGAACGTTGATCGTATGCCTCTCCTCTCGGCTGATCCGGCGGCATGTACAGCGGGCTGCCCACGATGTTGTCCCGATCGTTTGCTTCCAGAATGGGCACCCTGGCAGAGGATACTCCGAAGTCGATGAGCCGAACGTCCGTGCAACGACCTTCTTCAATTTGGAGAAGGAGATTGGAGCTCTTGATGTCGCGATGCAGAACTCCTTCCTTGTGAGCGTATTCGAGCGCTCCAGCTACCTTGGATACGATCCAAACAGCTTCGTCGATAGGCAACGGCTCTCGCCCTTCCGCGAGCTCCTGAAGGTTGATACCATCGATATACTCCATGGCCATGAACGGCGCACCACCCTCGGTTACGCCAAAGTCCAGTATTTGAACGATGTTAGGATGGTTAAATTTGCTTGTCGCACGCGCTTCGAGCTGAAATGAAACGAGCTGATGAGAGTTGAGTCGATGCAGCGTCTTGACCGCCACCTTTTTGTTGAGTAGCCGATCTCTGCAATAGTAGACGATTCCTGATCCTCCGCGCCCGATTACGGATATCGCTCTATATCTGTCCACAGGAAACTTGGACAGGTCGACTTGCAACTCCTCCTCGTCCACCTGATCGGCGAGGAACGTCGCTTGCAACGAATCGAATTGTGGTTCCGCGTGTTCCTGAACCATCGGTCGAGGATTTTCACATTGACACAGATCTAGCCGAAAGATCCACTGAGTAAAACTGCCGGAACGCCCGGGATTGATTCTCTTCCCACAGTCCGCGCACATCAGAATATGCAGAGGTGAGCTATCACTGTCTGCGGTGTCGGACGGATCGAAGCAGTTGCAGGTGGCTATCCATTGTGTAATCGTGCCGGAGGTGGATGAGGACAGCGCACCGCCACATCGGTTGCATCTTTTTGATCTGTTGGAAATGTCTGGCATCGTTCTGTCAGATCCCACGTACTCCTAGATATACCATGTCATATAAATGTAAGACAGGCGCTTTAACCTGTGGATAGCGGCGTTTACCAATCGTCGACGGAATCTTTCGAAGCGAGTCATCTTGTGTTTGAGGTAGAGTCAGAATGAACGTAATCTTTTCGCCAGTGTCTTATCTCGGCAGTCTGCTTGATAAAAGAGGAACCATTCTTATAGCAAATAGCACTACATCCTCGGCGCTGCTGGGGATGCTGGCGACTCTCGAGGACACGTCAATTGTCGCTGCAGTTGCAGGCAATCCCTGTTGCGATGTGCGAACTCTGACGCGCTTGTCGGATCATGAACAGTCAAATGTAAGAGCAGCAGTCGCCGACAACGAGAGTACACCGGCTTCAATACTGGAGAAACTGAGCCAGGACGACAGTCCTGATGTGCGACTGGAGATGGCGAGCAACCCTGGATTGGCAATCCATTTCTTGATCCTATTAGCAGAAGATGAGAATCCATATGTGGCCTGTCGGGCAATCGAGACCTTGAGAAGGTTAAGAACTTTCAACGAAAGCCAGGCTGCATAGGCTTGGGAGAGCCGCGTTAACGTACTGCTGTTTAGCAACCGCTATTATTTCGTGCCTTTTATCGTTCTGTTGAAAGTCAGGATCGTCGCCCAGGCCATTAGCAGACGGGAGACTCCAACCGAGATCAACAGACCCGGGATCGGTTGGGCCATAGTGACTATCATCAAGAACGCTATGGGCAACCTCACGGCAAGCAGACCAGTGACATTGATCGACATCGGAATGACGGTAGAACCCGTTCCTTCAACAGCGCCGATCAGGATCAGCCAGAGTCCTATAGGCGGTATTACAAACGGTGCGGCGCGCAAAATGGTGGCAGTTTTCTCCACGATTAGCGGCTCAGGCGATAGAAGCGCGGCCAGTTCGTAACTGAATAACGCCAGCAGGCAGCCTACTAGAAGCAAGAACGCCGTGCAGAAAAAAGCAACTTGCAATCCGGCAGACCTTGCTCGTTGTGGTAGCTGAGCACCCATATTCTGACCTACGATCGCGGCCGTTGCCAGGCTGACTGCGAAAACCGGCATGGACGCCATCGTTTCCTCCAGCTTGACGGCCAGAGACCAGGCAGCCTGCGTTTCGACTGCATGCGGCATCATGGCCAAAAATTTGTAATTGATGGTGTTCGATATGGTCCAGACTACATCGGCAATCACGGCTGGGATGGCGATAAAAACGAGTTCTTTCGCCCTCAGAAATGATTGCCCGGAAGCGAATAAACTGGTTCCGGACAAAGATGATTCGCGGTTTAAGACACCAAGCCAATTCTTCAAATGGAAGATAGAAACTGCCATACCTGTGGCCGCGCCCGCCACCCAGGCGACACTCAAAGCATCCACAGAGTATCGTATTTGATGCCATGGTCCGAAGAAGAGCGCCAACGATCCGATGATGCTGACGAGGGCGATGTTCAACCAGACGCTTAGAGCCAGCTTGGGGAGTCCCGCAGCTCGGAAGATTGCGCTGGCAGTCATGGAGAATATGAATGGAAGGTTCGCCCAAGAGGACACTTCCAGGTAGCGTTTGCACAATGGCGCTGAATCGACATTGGTGCCGGCAATGTTAACGAGCATGTCCGCAGACGAGATACCAAAAACGGTAGCGAGCAGCCCGATGATGAAACTCAGCACGATACTGTCGCGAGCATAGGATCGAGCGGTTGCCATGCGACCGGCGCCTATCTCTCTTGCAACGCACGCTACGGCCGCAGTTGAAAGCCCGGTACCGGCCATCACCGCGAAAAGTATCGCTTGATCGCCAATGCCTACTGCAGCTTGAGCCTTTCCGCCCAACAGACCGGAAAGATAGCAATCGACAAGACCAATCACTGCGGTTAACGAGTAAGTAGCAATGAGCGGCCAGGACATGGACCAGGCCTGTCGTGCAAGCGGACCGGTAAGGATTGGATTGGGATTCTCCTTTTCAAAGCCTGGCTTCTCGTAGGTAAGCTGGTACATCTTGCTCTCCATGTTTTTGGCCAAAGTGATCCTCAAACGGACGATCTTGTGATGCCGCCCGCGGCTAAACGAACTCAGGTTTCCTGAGCTAGTGAATTTACGAACATCGACTCTCGATCGAGAATTCGATTAAATCTGCGTCGCGATAAAACCGCTCACAGCTCCTCTCGAACGCTCTGAAGC
>CAYTDR010000318.1:0-7199 GCA_964436185.1 uncultured Candidatus Obscuribacterales bacterium
GTCGTAAGAGCTTGTTTTGCGAACCAATAGAAAGTCCATGAGCTGTCGGTTGCCGATGAAGATCAGAAATGAGTTGGCTATATGAAGGATGATGTTCGTGAGATAGTAGCCGAATGGGTTTGTACCCCAGATGGCAAAATCTACTGCCAGCGAAACCTCTGTCAGCGGTCTGTACATCAAGAGCAAGGACTTGTTGAACATGTACGGAGCGGCGAACTGTCCGTAGATTAGCGACCAGTCGCCGGAAAAGGCTTTGTGCAGAAGCGGCAAGTGCCACGCTTCGTCGTTTGCCAGGAAATACGCTCCCAGCGATTTTCCGAACGCGCAGAAAGCGCACGCTGCCAAAATCAACGCGACACCACAATTGGGCAAGAACGTGCCGTTACTTCTTGATACTGCGGCCGATGATGTGTCGACGGCAGATGGATTTTCGTGCTCGAGTGATAACGTCTGCGACATTGAGCAAGCGGTTTTCTTGGTTACTGTGGAACTTTAACAGCAAGTCAAGAAGTCCGTATTAGAGCGCGTTGTGTTTCCCCAAATTGTTAAGCGAAACTTTAGCTTCTTGCTACCGCGACGTGCAAATCCTGCGGTACGCGGGGGCGTGCAGCCAGGCCTCATATGAGTGGGATGAAGACCGCGTTTTGAATGAAGGGTGAATGAGTATCTTGCAGTCTGAAAAACGGTTAAAATTGACGAGTTGAAGGGCGTTTCGCATGTCTGAATCTGCAAATCTTGAATGTACAGTCTCGGCGCCTCGTGTTGACGAAGAGGCGTTAAAGACCAAGGAGTCTCAATCGAACAGTCAGGCGTTCGTGCGTAATCGATTGACCTGGTTCGGCTATTTCGTCTATGGATTGTGGTCCTTGCTGTGGTCCGCTTTTGGAGCGTTCATTCCTTACTTGCGGTCGGAGTTTCACATGAGCTACTCCACCGCTGCTCTGCATTTCAGCGCCCTTGCGCTGGGTCCGTTTTTGGCCGGATTCTTTGGGGATAAGCTGATCAGCTCATGGGGGCTGTCCAGGACTGTTCTGATTGGGACCCTGGGAATGGCCGTAGGATTTTTTCTCGTCATCTTTGGTCTTGACCCTGTTAGCACCATAACTGGTGCTTTGTTTGTTGGGCTTGGTGGCAATATTACGAGCCAGGCACTCACCAACTCCGTGTCGAAGAGATTTGGCGAACAACGCGTCATAGCAATTTCAGAGTTACAGATTTGTGGTACGGTTTGTAGCTTGCTGGCACCGCTGGCAGTGAGTGCTTTTACTCATCTGGGCTTCAACTGGCGAGCCGCGGTTGCATCAGCCACAGCCTTCTTTGCTGTTTTGATTGTGGCAAACTTCAAGTCGGTCTGGGAGTTTGGAGGAGCATCGAAGAAAGAGTCTCGCACCGGTGCCAGCAAATTGCCACGGGTTTACTGGCTGTTCTTCTTCGTTGTCTTCTTCAGCGTGGCGAGCGAATGGACCGTTGCCTTCTGGAGTCCGGAGTTCCTTTCTCACGTATTACATCTCTCCAAAGCCGAGGCGGCTAGCGGGATGAGCGTTTTTCTGTTTGCCGAGTTCGTCGGCAGAGTCCTTGGCAGGCGAATATTACGAAGTGTCGCTGTACCTCATATGCTTATAGGATCCGCCTGTCTGGCGGCTGCCGGATTCATTGTTTTCTGGACTGCTCGCGACCTTCCGCTCAACTTGCTTGGACTGTTTCTGATGGGATTGGGTGAAGCCAATGTTTATCCACTTTGTCTGTCGCAGGCGATTGCAGTAGCTGTCGGAGCGTCCGAGAAAGCAACTGCGAGAATGTCAATGAGCACCGGCGGCGCCATACTAATAGCACCACTTCTTCTAGGGCTTTTGGCGGACAAGGTGGGATTGGAACCTTCATACGCTTTTGTCGCAGTTTGTCTCATAGTCGCGGCGCTGGCCGTTTCATTTGCACCTAAAGATACTTCTCGATATCATCAGTGAATTTATTCGCCGTAAGTCCGGTGCTAGTTTCTCTCCAGGAAGGTAAGCAAGAATGTACGACCGCATGAACAAAGAAGCCATGAAAGTAATTATGATGGCTCAGAGTGAGTCGCTGCGAATCGGACATAACTGTGTTGGTGCCGAGCAACTCTTGTTGGGATTGATTCAAGGCGATAACCACGGTGCAGCAGCACTCAAGCATTGCGGAGTCGACCTGGAGAGCGTGCGAGCCGAGGTGGAAAAACTGATTGGTCATGGTTCCGGGTTTTCTGCCGTTGAAATGCCGTTCACGCCAGAGGCCAAGCGCGTGTTAAACACTGCCGGCGAACATGCACTGAAGTTGGCTCAATACAGAATTGGAGCGGAACATATTTTAATTGGCATCCTTGCTGAAGATGAAGGCATTGCCTGTCAGATTGTTCGGCACTTGAGCACGGTCGAGTCGGTGCAGAGGGACCTTGAAACTCGTATGGGATTGGCTGCCGGAGAAGCGGTCGCCCAACATCGAGAAATGGACTCCGCACCGGATGTGGTGATTGCAGAAACTCCAATGTTCGAGCAGTTCACTGAGAAGTCCCTCAAGGTCATGCAATTGGCTCGAGACGAAGCACGCAGAACGGGTAAGGAGATTGGCACCGAGCACATCCTATTGGGGTTGCTGCGCGAGAAAACCGGCAACGCAGCAAAGCTTTTACTGGCGATGAGTGTCGGGATTCAGGATGTTCGCAGTCACATAGCGGACCTCAGCGGTGATATCGCCTCGTCGGATGCCCTGTTGTACTCAGCTGCGGCGAGGCGTTTGTTGGGCGCCTCTCTACGAGAAGCGCAAAACATCGGAGTCGACTATATCCCGACTGACTATCTCTTATTAGGTTTGCTTGCCGACGACAGTCACGAGAATCGCGGACTGAAGATTTTGGAACGCCTCGGTGTCAACCTGGCCAACTTATACGAACTCGTAACTAGAACTGCCGTTACTGAGAGCGTTCTCTACAGACGACCGGCGATTGAGCGGCTACGAGCACGCTCGTCGTCCGAACAAGTGGTGATGGATGCTCTTGCAAAGGCGTTGAGAGCGGCAGAGAGAGAGACTGCTCAAGAGAAGGAACAGTCTGAAAGTCGAATCACCAGAGCACTCAGCGATGCGATGAAGTCCCTTGGCAAAGCCAGAGAAGTCGCCGTTCAGGAGAATCGTTTCGAGTTGGCCGCCTGGATTGGAATGCAAGACCAGGCAATCGTCAACAAGTTTCAGGAGCAAGGTGGCTCTGTCTTGGAGCTTAACACCTTCATGAAAGAGGATCAGTTGGAGGCCAGTCAGCGCATTCAGCGCATGCTTCAGCTAATTGAAGGTTTCAATAGCAATGCCGTCAATGTACTGAGAATTGCATTTGAAGAGCCTCATCATCTGGGACACAACTATGTCGGTACCGAACATATTTTGCTTGGATTGATTGCTGAGGATGCTGAAGAGGAGCCGCAGCTAATCGTCTCCATCGGTGGCGAAGCAATCATGCCTGGGACCGAATACGAACTCGGAATTGCCGCCCGAGTATTGCGATCGATGGGTGTGACGCCGGAGAATGCTCGCATAGAGTTGGAGAAAATCATTGGACGCGGGCCTGGGCAGGTCGTGCAAGAACCGCCTATTAATGCTGAAGCTCGGCGTCTAGTCGAGTTCGCGCGCGATGAGGCGCGGCTGCTCGACGATGAGACTGATACCACATGGGGACACTCCGTCGGCACTGAACACCTTTTGCTTGCGCTTATCGAGAGGTTCGATGAGACGAATACTGCTCGGAAGTTGCTTGCTAACCTGGGTGTAGACTTGAGTAAGTTGAAGTCTGAAATACTTCGTCTCGAGCCTGACGCTCGCCTCTTATCTGGCACCATCTCGACCGAAGTGATCTCGATTGCCAAACGAGAGGCTCGACTCCTTGGTCACACCTCGATTGAACCTGAACATATACTTCTTGGATTGATCCCTCACGAAGAAGGCGTTGCAGTTAAAGCGCTTTCCTTGCTGGATGTCGATCTCGACAACACTCGCCTGGCGGTGGAAAAGTTATTCGGGCGTAGTCACATTTTGAATGCCGAGGAAGTTCCCTTCTCTCCTGGCAGCAGGCAGTTGTTCATTGAGGCGCGAGCAGAAGCGAAACAACTCGGACATTGCTACCTCGGCTCAGAGCATCTATTGCTGGCGATAATCAATAATGAGGACAACCGCGCGAAGAGCGTTCTGGAGGATCTAGCCGTCGATCTTTCGAAACTTCGATATGAGGTGACGAGCCGGCTGGTGAATCTGGTCACCGGAGTAACAGGCGAGAAGTGGCTTCAATAGCAAGGTTCTGCCGATCAGAAATTAGGGTTCGCGAGTTGAAGGCTGGTCGAACAAAGGTGTAAGCGAATTGTTCGTCTTCAGCCAGAGTGAAAGTTTTCACTCTTTCTTTTTGTACTTGCCACCAACTATGGCATCAAAGACTTCGTTATCAGAAACTTGCCGATTACTATTCATCACCAGATCGTACAACTCTTCAGGAAGGACACGAAGAACTGTCATCAGTCCGTGTACTCCTTTCCACCAGTCCTTACGCATGCCTCTAGTCTCGCGTTTACCTTTGTAAGCTGCAATTGATGAGGCGCTCATTTCCTCACTCATCATCATTCCAGTCATACCCTGCGGGTAACCAGGTGTTTTGAAGGGCTCGCCATCGAGCACATTCTTGGGCTCCGGTGCGTTGGGCATGGCTTGATCGTACTCCATTGCGTTCATCATGCCTCGAATGCGTGGTCCTACCTGTCTAGTCATATGATTCATCATGTGATGAACCATGTGGCAGTGGAAGATCCAGTCACCAGGATTGAAGGCAATGAATTCGAAATCCTGAACCATCGCTACGCCTACAAGCGTGTTGTTTCGTGGTATCCATGCGGACTCGGGAATCCTACCACCCTCGGTGCCGGTGAGCCAGAAAGTGTGCCCGTGAAAATGAATAGGATGGTGCTGCATTGGGCTGAAATTCATCAGACGAACGCGTACTCGCTCTCCTAGCTTGGCCACCATTGGTGTGGTATACGGTCCGCAGCGACCGTTGATTGTATGCCAATTCCAATCCATGAGCGAGGTATCGGCGATGGTGGCATTAGGCATAATGAAGAAGTTCTGATAGATGAGCGCGAAATCTCTGTCTACTGGCGGATCATATGCGATTTTGGGATGAACTATGAATAGTCCGCACATGCCCATTGCCTCCTGCATGGCGACGTGTGCGTGGTAGAAGAATGTTCCGGTTTGGTGGAGATCGAACTCATATGAAAAACTTGTTCCAGGCGGGATGAGGTCCTGGACCAGAGCGGGAACCCCATCCATCTCGATGGGCAGCTCGAAACCGTGCCAATGCATAGATGTCGGCTCCGGTAGTTCGTTGTGAACAACTATGCGCACGCGATCGCCCTGGTAGGCTTCGATCGTCGGCCCGGGAAGACTGCCATTGAATCCCCAGACATCCATGAAGCGCCCGGGAAGGAACTCTTGCTTTACTGCCTGGCAGTGCAGATGAAACTCCTTGAGTCTTCCGGACTGTTTGAACTCCAGCTTTTTCAAATCTGGTGAATGCACCGGGACCGGTGGCAATCCTGACGATCGGAGTCCTGGCACCAGTTTCCCGAGGTAGTGATCGCTTCCGGGTGGTCCACCGAAACTCGGTCGATATCGAGAGAATTCATTGAACTCTGAGTTGTCACCCTGTGACTTCTTATTCTTTTGGGCTGCCTCAGCCGACTGCTGGCCGACAGCACTTAGCCCGACAACTGCCCCGGCCGCCAAAAGATCTCGTCTGGTGATTTTTTCGTCTGACATATCGCTCCGTGGTGCCTATCGGGGTTTGGGTGTTGCGTCTATGTGACCAGGGGGTGTAATTCCTGCCGGTGCGTCGAGGGCGCCGGTGAGCAGAAAGCCGTTTAACAGTACTTCTTGCTCCCGCCAGGTTTCCAGATGATCGATGTATGCAAGACGCATCCTGAAGAAGTCTCGTTGTGTTTCGAGCACCGCGGGCCAGTCAGTTCTCGTGTCTTTATAGGATTGCAAAGTCAGCGCGTATCGTTTCTGCAATGAAGGCAGAATGACGTTCTTGTAGGCTTGCACATGTTGAACTGCTGTCACGTATTCCTTGTATTCGTGGGCAAGCTGCCTTCGCAGCTGCATCTCGACGAGTTTGACCTGTGCAATCTGCCTGCTCAAATCGGCTCGAGCTTGTTGTACGGTGCCCTGGTTTCGGTCGAATAGCGGAATGTTCACGACCTCCAGGTTAGCTCTAGCCGCGAACCCCGTGTCCAGTTGATCGTATCCACCGCCTCCGCTAAGCACCAGATTCGGTATCTTCTGCCGCTGCTCGCGCTTCAGCGTGATTTCGTCTGAATGCAGTTTCGCTCGAGCCTCGCCCATCTGCGGGCTGTCTTTAATCAGCCGGTCGACTAGTGTTTGCCACGGCAGGAGCTGGGGATCGCCATCGAGCTCTCCTTCAAGCTTTCGATATGCCATAGTCGTTCCAATGACTGTGGTGAGATTCTCCCATGCATACATCAAGTCGTTTTCCGCGTGCATGACTCGCAGGCGTTGTTCTTCTTGCTCGGCGTTTGCCAGATGTTTGTCGGCTTCGTTAGCTTCGCCGAGATTAAACATCTCGCCCACGGTAAGCCAGCGATCCCGCATCGACTTCCAGAGCTCTAACTGCATGTTTAAGCGCTTGACCGCACCCAGGACATGATAGTAGTGAGTCTTGATATCGTTGAAGACCTTGTAATTCTGCGCTTGCAACTGTTGCCTTGCGGCATCTGCTCTCGCTAGATATTTTTGTCGACTAAGCTTGAGCTTTCCACCCAGGATGACCTCTTGCTGCGCCATTCCTCCTTGCCACTCGCCTGCTCCGGCGGACGGCAAACCCAAGAGATCACCGTTGTAAGCTAACGATGGATTCATATATAGACCGGCTTGCTTTGCCTTGCCCAGCTCGCCCTCCACTTGTGCCTGAGCCTGCACCAGTGTTGGGTTGTTCTCAGTTGCGAGCTTCTGGAGGTCAGAGAGTTTGAGTGGCGGCGATGACTCGGTTGGATCTCCATTGATATTGAACTCCAGCCTCATCTCCTTTCGCGTTTGCGATGGAGTGGGGTCGGCACTATAGCCGGTGGCAGAACTTTTGCTCATGTCCATGCCTTGCATGGTGCCTTTGGTCGTGTTCG